>DATIWA010000090.1:0-5972 GCA_035465515.1 Candidatus Limnocylindrales bacterium
ACGTCGAAGTTTGCGTTGATCCAGGAGCCGGGGAAAATCGAGTTCAACCTGGCCGGCGATTCCTCGCGGTCCACAGCTTCGGACACCGTGAGCGCCTGCATCCCATGGTCCGCCTGGATCGCATCGTACAGGCGGCGCAAAAATTCCCTGCCGGAATTCGGATAACACTCCCAGGCATTTTCCCCATCCAGGATGATCGGCACCACCGCGTCTCTGCCCGCGGCCAGCAGGGGTTTGGCGGATTCCTTCACCCGCTGCATGAAATCCTCAGCCGCGTCCTTCGCCGGCACTCCGGAATAAACAAACCCGATGAGATCGGACAACGAGTGATCGCGAAAGACGAGGTTCATGCGCGCATGATCGTTTTCCCAGAGGTGGATCTGGTAGAGCTTTTCCGCGCCTTCCGGCTCCAGCAGGCCGCTGCCGTTGCGCTGGAACAGGAAGCCCAGAGAGCGGCCCAGGACGCCCTCATCCGTGGCCATCCACCGCACTCCGGACTGGTGCGCGAGCTCCAGCACCTGGTTGGAAACGCTTCCCTCAGAGGGCCACATGCCGCGGGGACGCGCGCCGAACACCTGTTCATGCAGGCTGAGGCCGCGCTCAATCTGCTCGCAGCCGTCCTCAGGACGCTGAAAACGGTTCTGGGGAAGCGGCAGGCCGCTATGCGAAACCGCGCCCTCATCCGTGTCACAGATCAGCGGCAGGATGGGGTGGTAATAAGGCGAGGTTGAAATCTCAATGGAGCCGCGCTTTGCCGCCGCGGCATAGGCCGGCAGCACCCTGCCCAGAAATTCGCGCTGTTTGCGCACCACAAACTCCTGGTCCTCCACGGAATAGTCGCGGGCCTTCTTCACCAGTTCGCGGATGTCCGGTTCTTCCAGGAAGAACTCATCCATCCAGGCAATCTGCGAGAGCACCTGAAGGTCCGTCAGCTCAGCGTTGCTCACGTGTGGAACAAGCCTTGCGGCGTCTTCCGGACGGCCGTGGTACCGCTGCCATAATTCGCGATAGCGCGGATAGCGCCCGATCATGTTTTCGGTGTTCGCCTGGAACAGATACTGGAGAGCAAACAGCCGCTCGCCGAAATCAAGGTCGGATGCCCGGTATGAAGCCACCTCCCAGAAAGGGTCCCGCGCCGCTCCGGAAACATAATCCTGGATCTGCGCCACCAGGGAGGGCACCAGGTTGAACGTCTGATGCACGTCAGGGAACTCATCCAGCAGCTTGACCATGCCGTAATAGTCTTTGAGCGCGTGCAGACGGACCCAGGGCAGGCGGTATTCTCCCGTTACCAGGTCCTTGTAATAGGGCTGGTGCATGTGCCAGAGAAACAGGAGGCGAATCGAAGGCATATCCAGTTATCCATTAATAACATAAGCGGGGCTTCTGCTAGACTCATATTCATCCAGGACTATAGAGCCGGAACGTGCGCATTTTCACCCGATACATCCTGAAAGAAGTCCTCTCTCACGGGCTCATCGGCGCCTCCGTGTTCACGTTCGTCATCTTCATGCGCGAAGTCGGCCGGCTGCTGGAGCTGGTGGTGCGCAACAGCGCTCCGGTGCCCAGCGTCGCTGAGATTTTCTTCCTGATCATGCCCGCGGCGCTTACGGTGACCATTCCCATGGGAGTGCTGGTGGGAATCCTCATCGGCCTGAGCCGGATGGCCTCTGACAGCGAAGTCACGGCCATGCGCGCCAGCGGCGTGAGCGTGCGCACATTCCTGAAGATCGGCGTGATGTTCGGGGTTGCGGCGTGGCTGCTGGCGCTGGCCAACACCGCCGTTCTGGCTCCGCGATCGGCCACCGCCCTGGCGCGTCTGCAAAAGAGCCTGGCGTCATCGCAAATCTCTTTTGAAGTCCAGCCCCGCGTCTTTTATGAAGACTTCAAGAATTACGTGCTTTATGTGGAAGACGTGACCACAACTTCCGGGGCCGCCGTGTGGAAGAACGTCTTTCTGGCCGACATCACGACGCCGGGGGCGCCGAAAATCACCATCGCCAAGCAGGCCATTGTCAGCAACGGCGGGCCCAATACCATCCGCCTTCACCTGATCAGCGGTGAAATCCACGAGAACAACGCCCGTTCTCCCGACCAGTACACCATCCAGACGTTCAGCGAGACGGACACCGCGCTCACCATGCCGCCCGTTGCCAAACCGGTGCAGGAAGCCGTCCCGGTCTCGCAGATGACCACCCTGGAACTGCTGCACGAGCGCCGCAACCCCAGCCCGGAAAAAGCCCGGCTCTACTGGACGGAGTTCAATCGCCGGTTTTCCCTGCCCACGGCGTGCCTGGTGCTGGTGCTCATCGGGGTGCCGTTGGGCCTTTCCGCCAAAAAAGGCGGCAAGGGCGCCGGCTTTGTTCTGACCATCGTTCTTGTCTTCATCTATTACTTCCTTTATGGCGCCGGCCTCTCCCTGGCGCGCAACGGCAAGGTCCCGGTCGTGGTCGGCGTCTGGATGGGCAACGTCATCTTCGCGCTGGTGGGCACGCTGCTGCTCTGGCGGACGGACAAGCTGCCGGTCGAAATCGGCCTGGGAGAATTCCTCATGACCAGCTTCAAGAGCTGGACGGCATCTCTCAGGAAGGGCCGCGAACGGGAGCGCGTCAACGGTTCGCGTCGCGGGCGATTCTTCAGCACGCGCTTCCCTCTGATCCTGGACGACTACGTTCTGCGCAACTTCGTCTCCCATCTGCTGCTGATCATCGCCAGCTTCCTGGTGCTGACCATTATTTTCACCTTCTTCGAGCTGCTCAGCGACATTGTGCACAACAAGATCCCGCTCACCACCGTGGGCGAATACCTGCTGAACCAGGTCCCGGCGCTTCTCTACCTGGTCACGCCGCTCAGCGTGCTGCTGGGCGTGCTGGTCACCTTCGGCCTGATGCAGAAATCCAACGAGATCACGGCCATGAAGGCCACGGGCATCAGCATCTATCGCACCATTATTCCCATCCTGGTCATCGCCACCGCGCTGGCGGGCGGGCTCTTCCTGCTGGACCAGTGGTATCTGCCATACGCCAACAAGCGGGTGGAAACGCTCAAGAACCTGATCAAAGGCAAGCCGGCGCAGACCTACGCGCGACCTGACCGCAAATGGATCTTCGGCCAGACCAGCCGCAAGCGCGGCCAGCAGGAAAAACTCAAAATTTACTATTACGAGTTTTACGAGCCTGACCGCAACGTGTTCGGCAACATTTCCTCCTTTGAGCTGGACCCGCAGACCTTCCAGATCGCGCAGCGAATCTATGCCGCGCGCGCCCACTGGTCAGACAGCCTGCAGCAGTGGGTGTTTGAACGAGGGTGGAAACGCTCCTTCAACGGCGACACCGTCACCGATTTCCATCGTTTTGACGTGGACACCTTTGCCGAACTCAACGAACCGCCCAGCTACTTCAAGAAGGAAGTCCGCCAGTCGCAGGAGATGAGCTATGACGAACTGGCCAGCTATATCCGCGACATGCAGCAGAGCGGCTTTGACGTGGTCCGCCTGCGCGTGGCCCTGCAGAAGAAGATTGCTTTCCCCCTGATCACCCTGGTCATGGCGGTGCTGGCGTTTCCCTTCGCCCTCTCCGCCGGACGCCGCGGCGCGCTTACCGGCGTGGCCACGGCGCTGATCATCGCCCTGGTCTATTGGGTGACTTCAGGACTGTTTGAGGCCATGGGGAACGTGAGCCAGTTGCCGCCGCTCATCGCCGCCTGGGCCCCGGACGTGATCTTCGGCTTGGCGGGCGGATACCTGATTTTGAAGACGCCGTCGTAAGGTGATCTGTCGCGCCTACGGCGCTCGTCATCTCTCTTCCATCCTCTCCCAGGGCTCACGCCCTGGGCTAACTTCGCGACGCTCCTACGGCGCTGAGCTTTGACGGGTGAGGTGCCGCTGGTCGCTCACCCCGGCCTAAAAGTGTGGCTTCCGCGCAGGTCTTTCCACTCGCTTCGCGCAGGGCGGGCGTAAAGCCCGGTACCCCCACCGGCGTATCGGGCCAATTTCGCAATTGATTCGCCACGAAGACTATGCGATAGTAGGCCAGCCCTGAGTGGCGAAGGTGCCCAGGTCTTTGAAAATCTGAGAAAACCACTACCTGATATGTAGTTAGTAGATGGTAAACCAGGCAGCATGCTGGACGCTGCTGCGAGGCCTGGGTGACCCAACCAAAACCCTGGGTGACCCAGTGGAAAAATCTGGGTGACCCAGTGGAAAACTGTGGGTGACCCAGGGGTCGTTTCCGGAAAAGTAGTTCTGTTTGCAACAAAACGCAAAAATAAGGGGGCGGGGCTGTCTAAGGTTAATGGGAATGTAAACAAGAGCACCCAGACCGCCAGACCCACACAGCCGAGGACGGCTGTGCCACCACGCAAACCCGCAGGGCCGAGGCCGGATGTGCCAGACATGCCCAGGAGTTGCGCGAATTTAGGAGCAAGGCGCAACGGTGCAGCGATTTAGCCGCAACCTGGCCCTGCTAAAATCATCTATTAAGCCTCATGTCCACGAACCTGCGTCCGCTCTGGCCCTACCTGAGAAAGTACCGCTGGCCTCTTTTCCTTGGGGCCCTGACGGTGTTCGGCAACAACGGCATCTGGGTGCTGTTTCCCCAGGTGCTGCGCCGCGCGGTGGATGACCTGAACCACGGCGCCACCCGGCACAAGTTCATGATTTATGCCCTGCTGCTGCTGGCCATTGCGGCCACCAAGGGCATCTTTCAGTTTCTGACCCGCTGGATCGTGATCGGCGTTTCGCGCGAGATTGAATACGACCTGCGCAATGACATGTTCCGGCACCTGGAGTCGCTGAACTATTCGTATTACCAGAAGAACCGCACGGGCGACATCATGGCCCGCGCCACCAACGACCTGAACGCGGTGCGCATGCTGCTGGGACCGGCCATCATGTACACGGCCAACACGCTGGTCTTTACCGTGGCCGCGCTGGCCTTCATGTGGCATATCAGCCCCCGGCTTACGATCTACGCTTTCCTGCCGCTGCCGCTGGCCAGCATCGTGATCCAGTACTTCGGACGCAAGATCCATGAGCGGTTTGAGCGGATCCAGGCGCAGTTTTCCGATATCTCGGCGCGCGCTCAGGAGAATTTTTCCGGCGCCCGCCTGATTCGCGCTTACGTGCAGGAAGACCCGGAGATTGCCCTGTTTGAGAAGTCCAACCGGGAATACGTGGAGCGCAGCCTTCCCCTGGCCCGCCTGATGGGCATGCTGTGGCCGGCTCTGGAACTGCTGCTGGGCCTGGCGATTGCCCTGGTCCTGTGGCTCGGCCCGCGCATGGTGCTGCGCGGCGACATAAAGACGGTGGGCGAGTTCTACGCGTTCTACACCTACATCATCATGCTGACCTGGCCGGTGATCGCCCTGGGATGGGTGGTAAACATTTTCCAGCGCGGCACGGCGTCCATGGGGCGCATCAATGAGATCCTGACCGCCCGGCCTGAAATCACCGACGAACATGTGGCTCCCGACCTGCGCGAGGTGGAAACCATCCGCGGCACGGTGGAGTTCCGGCATCTGAATTTCTCTTACAACGGCACCCAGGTGTTGAAGGACATCAACCTGGAAATCCCCGCGGGCAGCAGCCTGGCCATTGTAGGGCCGACGGGAGCGGGCAAGACCACGCTGGTCAGCCTGATTCCGCGCGTCTTTGAGGGCAGGCATGAGGAAAACGGCAATGGCGGCGGCAACTCCGGCTCGCTGCTGATCGATGGCCGGCCGATCCGCGAGTATCCGCTGGCGGTGCTGCGCCGCAACATCGGCTTTGTGCCGCAGGAGACTTTTCTGTTCAGCGATACGGTGCGGGAGAACATTGCTTTTGGCGTGGACAAGGCGACCGATGAGCAGGTCCATGACGCCGCCGAGGCCGCCAGCATCGCCGCCGACATTGAGAGCTTCCCGGAGCAGTACCAGACCATGGTGGGCGAGCGCGGCATCACGCTCTCCGGCGGGCAGAAGCAGCGCACGGCGAT
>DATIWA010000091.1:0-3493 GCA_035465515.1 Candidatus Limnocylindrales bacterium
GGCCAGAGCGCGGAGATCGATCCAGAAGAGCAGCCGGTCTCGTTTCAACTCGCCAACGATCTCCCGGTGGACCTCGACTTCAAGCAGGCCCTGCTGGAGATGAAATCCGAGAGCGAGCGCATTGAGACCCTGATTGAGTATTACAGAGCTCCCATTCCCAGGGTCGAAAAGAGCCTGCGCGCGCGGGAGAAGGCCAGCGGCAACGGTCACGTCCGCTAGAGCCCTGCCTCCGGCCTGGCCGGAATCGCTTGCTCCCGGGCGTATAATCAGACTCCAGAGGCCCCTTCATGAATCTTCCTCATACCTTGGGCGAGCTCAGGAAGAGCATTTTTTCCGAGCAAAAGTTACGCACTCGTAAAACCAAAGACGAACTCCGCGAAAACCTGATTGCCAAGATTCGCGCAGGCCAGACGATTTTCCCCGGCATCATCGGTTATGAAGACACCGTGGTCCCGCAGCTCATCAATGCGGTCCTGTCCCGGCACAATTTCATCCTGCTGGGTCTGCGCGGCCAGGCCAAGAGCCGCATTCTGCGTTCGCTGACCGCGCTGCTCGATCCGCAGACGCCTTACATTGCGGGCTGCGAGATCCACGACAACCCTTACGAGCCCATCTGCAAGCGCTGCCGCAACCTGATCGCCGAACAGGGCGATAACGCTCCCATCGCCTGGCTCACGCCCGAGGAGCGCTACGTGGAAAAGCTGGCCACGCCGGACGTGACCATTGCCGACCTGATCGGCGATATTGATCCGATTAAAGCGGCGCGCGGCGGGCACGAACTCGGCAGCGAATTTACCGTCCATTACGGCCTGCTGCCCCGCGCCAACCGCGGCATCTTCGCCATCAATGAGCTGCCCGACCTCGCAGGGAAAATCCAGGTCGGCCTGTTCAACATCATGCAGGAAGGCGACGTGCAGATTAAAGGCTACCCGTTGCGCCTGCCGCTCGACGTCGCTCTGGTCTTCAGCGCCAACCCGGAAGACTATACCGCGCGCGGCAAGATCGTAACCCCGCTCAAGGACCGCATCGGCTCGGAGATCCGCACGCACTATCCCAGCTCGCTGGAAGAAGGCATCACCATCACCGAGCAGGAAGCCTGGGCCCGGCGCGACGGCCTGGAACTGCACGTTCCCAAGTACGTCCGCGAAGTGGTCGAGCGCATCGCGTTCCTGGCCCGCGAGGACAAGAAGATTGACAAGCGCTCCGGGGTCAGCCAGCGCCTTCCCATCAGCGTGCTGGAAAATGTGGTTTCCAACGCGGAGCGTCGGGCCCTGCGCAACGGCGAAGGTTCGATCGTCCCCCGCATCGGCGATGTCTATGCCGCGCTGCCTTCCATCACCGGCAAACTTGAACTGGAGTATGAGGGCGAAATGAGGGGCGCGGACACCGTGGCCCGCGAACTGATCCGCGTTGCGGTGGCCAAGACCTACGATGTCTATTTCAAAGACCTCAACATGCAGCAGGTGGTCCAGTGGTTCGAGCTGGGCGGCGAGATCAAGATGTCCGATACCGCCGGCGCCCAGGAAGTCCTTGAAGGACTCAGGAACATTCAGGGCCTTACCGAGAAGCTGGCGCCGGTCGGCATCAAACAGAAGGACAGGCCTGAGGTGATTGTCTCGGCGGCGGAGTTCGTGCTGGAAGGTTTGCACGCTCATCGCCGGATCGGCCGCACGGAAGAGCGGCTGTTCCAGGCGGAAAAGCAGGCAAAGCGGCCCGAACGGAATTTCGAGCACGAAGATGAACCGCGGCAGCCGATGAGAAACAGAAGGCCTTACAACTGATATGGAGCCCGCTGAGAGTATTTACCGCCTGGTCGTTGGTATTTAGCCTCCAGCAGCAAGCCCCAGATTTTTAGTACGACATATCAAAAGGTTCGGTCGGCACCATCCATGAAATACACCCGCTACTCCAAATACGTCGGCGACCTGGCAGATGAAATGAGCATGGAAGACCTGCTCAATGCGCTGTCTGATTACATGCTGGAATCCGGCTTCCAGAGCCAGTACATGTATTTCCAGCAGATGGACGAGCACTCTCTCGACGCGCTGCGCCAGGCCATCCAGCAGGCGCTTGAATCCGGCGACTTCCTTGACGAGGAAATGCGCGAGCGGATCGAGCAGATGCAGATGGAGGGTACGCTGGACGAGCTCATCGAGCGGCTGATTGACCGCATGCAGCAGGAAGACTTCATCTCCGTGGACCAGCCGCAGGACCCGTCAAAGCCGGCCACTGCGCCCGGCCAGACGGGCGAAGCGCAGACCGAGGCCCGGTTCGAGATTACCGATAAGGGCCTGGACTTCCTCGGTTTCAAGACGCTGCGCGACCTGCTGGGCTCGCTTGGCCGCTCCAGTTTTGGCCGCCACGATACGCGCGATCTGGCCACCGGCATCGAAGCCAGCGGCGCCTCCAAGGCGTACGAATTCGGCGACACGCTCAACCTCGACATCACTGAGACCCTCTCCTCCGCCATCCAGCGTGAAGGCCTGCACCTGCCGCTCAACATTGAGTACTCTGACCTGCGCGTGCATCAGTGCGAGTACCAATCCTCATGCGCGACGGTGGTCATGCTCGACTGCTCTCACAGCATGATCCTCTACGGCGAAGACCGCTTCACGCCGGCGAAAAAGGTCGCCATGGCGCTCTCGCACCTCATCCGGACGCAATATCCGGGCGATTCGCTTTCCCTGGTGCTCTTCCACGATTCCGCGGAAGAGATGCCCATTACGCAACTGGCCCGCGTGAAGGTGGGCCCCTACTACACGAATACCCGTGAAGGCCTGCGGCTGGCGCAGCGCATCCTGCAGCGGCAGAAGAAGGACATGAAGCAGATCGTCATGATCACTGACGGGAAACCTTCTGCGCTTACGCTCGAAGATGGCCGGATCTACAAGAACGCCTTCGGCCTGGATCCACTGGTGGTCAGCCAGACCCTGGAAGAAGTCTCGCGCTGCAAGCGCTCCGGCATCATGATTAATACCTTCATGCTGGCATCAGATTACGGGCTGGTGCAGTTTGTTCAGAAAGTCACCGAGATGTGCCGCGGCAAGGCCTACTTCACCACGCCCCAGAATCTGGGCCAGTACCTGCTCATGGATTACATGTCGCGCAAGATGAAGACCATCCATTAGGCAAGCGCGTTCTTCATTTCCATTGGAAATCGACGAGAAGCCAACAGCGGCGGAGCTGAGAGGCAGGCTGGGCCTGGAGGGAAGCTTAGTCCTTGACCGTGGTTGTTTCTACCAGTTCCTGAGCCACGTCCCGGACCAGGGGCTGCCGCCGGAAGCGGCGTACCTTGTGGGGTTCAAGCACGCGTACGCGGCGTGCCGGCAAGGTCACCGGTTCGATCTTCTCGAACCTGCCGCCACGGACTTCCACCTTGAAGCGGAACCAGTCCGTGCGGTAGAGCCGCCCCGCCGCATAGAAGCTGGCGGAAGCGGCGATCGGCCCCTCGAAATCGTGGCCGGTAACGTGCATCAAGCGTTCCCCCACATGA
>DATIWA010000092.1:0-3498 GCA_035465515.1 Candidatus Limnocylindrales bacterium
AAAAGCGCAGCCGGTCGCTCAAGTGTTCGGCAAACGCGCCCATGCATCGGGTTGGAGCAGCGCTCGCTCCAAAGGGGAATTCAAACTTCAAATTTGAAATTTGCAGTCCCGCATATCTCAAGGCGAGGGACACCAGCGCAAATGGTTCCGTCCGCCGCAGGGCCGGGCGGTGAATGCTATAATCACGCCCCATGACACCCACCTTCCTGCAACGTGCTCTATCCCTGTGCCTCATTACGGTTTTCCTGACTTCGCAAGTCTGGGCCACATGCGGTGGAGGAGGCGGCGGCGGCTTGGGAGGGATGTCCGGCGGCGGCAGCGTCAACTCACAGGTGTATGTGGTGCCGTGGAAAGCCATCGAACCGAACGATCCCGGCCCCAAGGAAGGCCTGGCGCTGTATTGGTTCCCCAGCGGACAGGACGAGTTCAATCGCTCCAGCCTGCGCGAATCAAGGACGCTGCAGCTTTACGCGCAGCAGTGCGTCACCATGGCCGCGGTGGATGCGCGCACGCCGGTCGGCGAGAAATATGCGGCCAACGCCCGATTGCCCATTGTCGTGCTGGTGCAGCCCGACGGCACCGTGGTGGGCAAGCTTGAGAATAAAGACGGCAAGCTGCGCGTGGGCGACGTGGAAAAGCTGCTCGACAGCGAAATGAAGAAACGCGAAGCGGCTTTGAAGGAGAAGCTGGAAAGCGCGAAGAGCAAAGCCAAATCCGGCGACAGCCAGGGCGCCATTGCTGAATATCGCGCAGTTTATGAGCAAAAATGTCTCTTCCCAAAACGCGGCAAAGAGGCTGGAAAAGAACTGAAAAAGCTGGGCGTCCAGGTGGCCGAAGTTCCGCAAGCGCCCAATTTCTCGCCCGCGGCCACCGCGCAAATTGTAAAGACGATGCGTGCCGGCCTGAAGGCCGAAAACGCCGCGCGCTATATGGAGGCCGAGCGCCTCTACAAAGCCGCCCACGCCATTGATCCGGCTGATCCCACGCCGTTGCGCTTCCTCGGCGAACTCTATCGCCATCATATCGGCGATTGGGACCGCGCCCGCGAAACCTTCAACGCCATTCTGGCCATGCCCGCCGACCCCATGTCACGCGCTGTTGCTCTGCACGGCCTGGGCAAAATGACCATTCATGAAGGCGAATTCAAGAAAGGGCTGGCCCTGATGGAAGATTCCGTCCGCGAGTTTCCCCTGGCGCTGGCCTATCGCAACCTGGCGGTGTACTGGAACAGCGAGGGGGACGCGGCCAAGGCCGACCGCTACACGCAGGAAGCCCTCAAGCTTGATCCTCACGATCCTTACAACCTGGTGTTTGCCGCGGCGTTCATGGCCGGCAACGGGCACGGCGATGAAGCCTTGAGGATTGCCCGGGAGAACGAGAATCTGCTTCCGGCGTCGTACAATCTTGCCGCCATCTACGCGCAGGCCGGCCAGAAACAAAAGGCGCTCAATCTGCTCAAGCGCCATTTCTTCCAATATGAACGTTATCAGTCCGTGCGCAGCAAGGAGATGATGGAAGCCCGCGTGGATGCCGTGTTCGCCTCACTGATCCATGACAAGGATTTCATGGCCCTGACCAGCGGCGCCGACGGCCGGCTTCCCATGCCCACGCGTTCCAGCAGCGCAGGCCGGCGGTAGCCGCCACGACGCAATCGGCGCGAAGGTCCACGAGGAAATTCCTGGTTCTCCGCTTCGTGTTCCTTCGCCGCCTTTTCAGTTTCAGGCTGGAATTAGCGTTTCTAATTTCCCTCTAATCTGCGCATAAGAAATCCCGGCCATACTCCTTCCATGGTCCGGCCACGTTTGCGCGGGCCATATATCAGTCGAATTTCGAAGCGACTTCCGGGAGGAAAATCATGTTTGAAGGCATCATGCAGCCGATGCACCTGCTTGTAATTCTGATCATTGCTCTGCTGTTTTTTGGCCCATCCAAGCTGGCAGATCTGGGCAAGGGGCTGGGCGACGGCATTCGCCAGTTCAAAGATGCGGTAAAAGACGAGCCAGGCAGCAACACGAACTCATAGATTCTTATTGCACGCTCAAGCGTCCCTCCCCCTCGGCTACCCTGAACCCAAACCACCTCAGAAAACGGTCCCCGAATATTGCCCCGGGGACCACCGAGGGTCTTTACCACCACGGGTTCAATTATTCCTGGCAGCCTGCTGTTCGGGATATTCGTACACGCCCTTGCCGGATTTCCTTCCCAGTCTTCCCGCTTTCACGTACTGCACCAGCAGCGGAGCGGGACGGAACTTCTCTCCCAGCGACCTGTGCAGGTACTCGAGGATATGCAGCCGGGTGTCGAGTCCCACCAGGTCCACCAGTTCGAACGGACCCATGGGATGGTTCAAGCCCAGTTTGAGGGCCTTGTCAATGTCCGCGGCGGAAGCAACGCCTTCCTGCAGCATGTAAAAGGCCTCATTGCCGATCATGGCATTGATGCGGCTAGTGATAAAACCCGGGGCCTCCCTGATCACCACAACTTCCTTGCCCATCCTGCGGCCCACTTCCGCGCAGGCGTTGATGGTTTCATCATCAGTCTCGAGCGCGCGCACCACTTCCAGAAGCTTCATCTTGTGCACGGGATTGAAGAAATGCATGCCGAGAATTTTCCGGGCGCGGTAGGTCACGGAAGCAATTTCCGTCACGCTCAAGGAAGATGTGTTGGAGGCCAGGATGGTGTGGGGTTTGCAGACCTTGTCGAGCAGGGTGAAGATCTCAATTTTCGAGTCCATCTCCTCCGGCACCGCCTCAATCACGAGGTCGGCCTGGCGAGCCGCCTCCTCTACGGTGGATGCATACTCGAGACGCTGGAAGGCGGCATCGGCATCTGCTTTGGCCACCTTACCCAGTTCGATTGCTTTATCCAGGTTTGCGCGGATTTCGCTTTCCGCTTTGCGCAGGCTGGCGGGAAGAATGTCCTCCAGGATGGTCCGGTAGCCGCCCAGAGCGGCCACATGGGCGATGCCCCGGCCCATAATGCCGGCGCCAATAACTGCTATCGTTTTGATCTCTGCCATGCGCTAGCTTTTCTCCAGGGAGTCCACCATCGTCAGGTAGTTTGGATCGGCTTTGCGCATGTAATCGGCAAGCCGCTTCTTCTCCTCCTGGGTCATGGTTGAAATGCCCGCCTGGATACGGCGCAGGGTGGCGGCAATGTCGTCAACGTAGTTCATCATCCGGATCAGTTCACCAGTCACTGGCATGCCTTCGTGCTCCTTTGTACCAAACTTTTATTGTCAATTTTCCCCGGGGATTAGTAAAGCTCCCCCGCGCCGCCGCGATACAGGGTTTGCGCATCTAAATTCTCGAGGGTACGGCGCCCCCGGCCCGCAGCCAGGCCCTATGCGATCGAATTCGACCGTACTTGCCCCAGAATCGAGCGGTATCTCTGAATGCCTGGACCGCCTGTCGGCGCAGAAACGGTCCATCCGGCCGGTTTCCACCTACCGGCTGCAGTTCAACGCGGGCTTTACCTTTGAACATGCCCGCCGGCTTG
>DATIWA010000093.1:0-5537 GCA_035465515.1 Candidatus Limnocylindrales bacterium
ATCCGAAGGCGCCTGACCGCAGATGCCAATGGGCTTCTTTGCATCGTGGGCTGCATGAATGGCCTGAGCAACCATGCGCCGCACCGCCACGTTGTTTTCATCGAACAGGTGCGCCACCGTGCCGGAATCGCGGTCAAGCCCGAGCGTGAGCTGCGTCAGATCGTTGGAACCGATGGAATAGCCGTCAAAGACTTTCAGGAACTCATCCGCCGCGATCACGTTTGCCGGGATCTCGCACATGGCGTAGATTTCAAGCCCGTTCTCCCGCTGGCGCAGGCCATTTTGGCCCATCATTGCCACAACCTTGCGTCCCTCTTCGGCAGTGCGGCAAAACGGGATCATGATCTTCACGTTCGTCAGCCCCATCTTGCCGCGTACCCGCGCCAGGGCGGCGCACTCCAGGGCAAAGCCGGCCGAATAACGCGGATCATAGTAGCGGGAGGCGCCGCGGAAGCCAATCATCGGGTTCTCTTCCCTGGGTTCGAATTCCGTCCCGCCGAGCAGGCCGGCATATTCATTGGTCTTGAAGTCGCTTGTGCGTACGATCACAGGTTTGGGATAGAAGCCCGCGGCGATGCGGGCCACACCCTCGGCCAGGCGGCGTATGAAGTATTCCTGCGCGTCTTCCTGTCCGATGCGGGCACGGATCTCGTTGATGGCTTTCGCGTCCTTGAGCTTCGGGTATTGCGCCAGGGCCATCGGATGAATGCCAATGTGGTTGGTGATGATGAATTCAATGCGGGCCAGTCCCACGCCTTCATTGGGGATTTCTGAAAGCTTGAATGCCTGCCCCGGGTCGCCCACGATCAGCATCACCCTGGTGCGCGTTTGCGGAACAGCGCTGGATTCGATCTGGCGCACCTCGAAGGGTATCCGGCCGGCATAGACATGCCCTTCTCTGCCTTCGGCACAACAAACCGTGACCTCCCGGCCGCTGTCCAGGACGCGAGTCGCATTTCCGGTGCCGACGATACAGGGAATCCCGAATTCCCGGGACACGATGGCGGCGTGGGCCGTGCGACCGCCCTGGTCTGTAACGATAGCCGCCACCCGCCGCATTACCGGCTCCCAGTCCGGATCGGTATTTTCAGCCACCAGGACTTCTCCTGCCAGCACTTCCTGCAGTTTGGCCACCTCCGTGACAACGCGCGCTTTTCCGGTCCCGATTTTTTCTCCCACTGCCTGGCCTGAGACCAGCGGGGCCGGCGGTTTCGCCTGGAGCTGATACACCTCTGCCGCCGCGCCTCGGCCTATCTGGGCGGAGTGCACGGTCTCCGGCCGGGCCTGAACAATAAAGAGTTCACCGGTGACTCCATCCTTGGCCCATTCGATGTCCATCGGCAGCGGCCGTTTCGCCAATTGCGAATAATGGTCTTCGATCAGGCAGGACCAGCGCGCCAGTTGAAGAACCTCAGCATCGGTGAGACAGTAAGTTGCCCGTTGCTCCGGCGGCGTTGATTCGCTCCTGGTGGAGCGCGTCCCCGTGGCGTACACCAGCCTGACTTCCTTGGATCCAAGCCGGCGTCCTATGATCGGCTCATGCCCTTCTCTCAACGTAGGCTTGAATACCAGCCACTCGTCAGGCGTAATGACCCCCTGAACGATGAATTCGCCCAGACCGTAAGTGCCCGTGATGGTCACTACATTCCGGAAACCGGATTCAGTATCGAGAGTAAAAATCACGCCCGAACTGGCCAGGTCAGAACGCACCATCGGCATCACGCCGACCGAAAGAGCAACTTTCAGCTGATCGTAGCCCTGCCTGGCGCGATAGCTGATGGCGCGGTCCGTGAAGAGTGAGGCGAAACACTGGTGCACTGCCTGCAACAGGGCAGCTTCCCCGCGCACATTGAGGAACGTCTCTGCCGCTCCCGCAAATGAAGCTTCCGGAAGGTCCTCGGCGCTCGCGGAAGAGCGCACCGCCAGTTCAGACTCCCGCCCGAGTCGCGCCACCAGGTCCCTGTAAGCTGCCGCGATTTCTGTTTTCAAATCTTCAGGCAGCGGAGTCTCCAGGATTCTTGTGCGGGCAGCGTGACCGGCGGCAGCCAGCTGTTCCAGGTCCTCAGGGTCGATTCCGGCGAAGATTTCTTTTAACTTGCCGCGCAGTCCCTGCTCTTCCAGCAGGCGCCAGTAGGCATCGGTGGTGATGGCAAACCCGTCCAGCACTCCGACCCCTTGCGGCTGCAGGGCGATCAACAACTCTCCCAGAGAGGCGTTCTTACCGCCGACTCGCGGAACATCACTCATCCGGATTTCAGAAAAATTAAGCGTATAGGAACGATTCATCTGGACTCCTCAGGGCGCATGTCCTGATCAGAGCTGCAGCGTGCAACCCGTTCTGATCCGTGTCCCGTCCAATTGCCATGGATACGTGACTCGCGGCTTCAGGCGCAGTGATTGCCATCACGGTGATGAGTTGCCGGTTCTTTCCGAGACTGCGAAGAATGCCGGCCACGGGAACGCCGGTTTCGGCCGGAGTTACGCTCGGTGCTCATGCGCAGTATCACAGTTATCGTCGCATTGGCGCTGATCTCAGGCGCTGCTCGCTGCTGGTCTCAGGCGAGTCCTGATCTGAACACCTATTTCAAGGACTACATCGGCCTCAGTGACGGCCAGGTCAGGGAAATTCGCAGCGGAAAGGCAGTCGCCAAGAATCTTCGTTCCCGGACCTCCGCTGAAATATTCGTGTTCGGCGCCGTCTACATCAACGCTACACCGGATGCGTACATCGCCTTGTCAACTGACTTCGACCGGCTCAGAAAGCTTCCTGGCTACCTCGCCCTTGGGAGATTCAGCGATCCGCCACAGCTTGCTGACCTCGGCGGATTCACGTTCGAGCGTGACGACATCAAATCGCTCAAGAAATGCAAACCCGGCGACTGCGACGTCCAGATGCCGGAAAGCTCCATGCAGAACCTCCGGCAGCTGGTTGACTGGTCTGCTCCGGGCGTTGCGGAGCAGGTGAATGAATTGCTTCAGGAAACGGCGCTGAAACGGCTCAGGGCCTATCAGCGGGACGGCAACGTGGCGCTGGGGATATATAACGATAAGGAACATCCAACGGATGTGGCGGGCCAGTTCCGATATTTGCTCAGCTACTCAAAGGCCTTGCCGGAGTACCTGCCGGCTCTGCACAGCTATCTGCTCAGCTACCCGCGGGGAAAACCGGCAAATGTGGATGATACGTTCTACTGGTCCAAAGTGAAATTTGGATTGAAGCCCACTCTGCGCATGGTGCACGTGATAACGATGCGCGGGAACGGCGACGAACCGGCCTATGCGGTTGCCGAAAAACAGCTCTACGCCAGCCACTACTTCCAAACCGCGCTCGATCTCACATTCTGTGTTGCTGATAAGTCCCGTCTGCGGCAACCAGGTTTTTACCTCATTAAGATTATGGGATCGGAACAGGCCGGTTTGACGGGATTCAAGGGATCCATCATCAGGCACAAAGCGGTGGACCGCTCAGCTTCGAATCTGCGGAAATACCTGGCTGCCGCCAAAAATGCGCTTGAGAACGGCAGGTAGTTGCCCGCTTTCCGGCCCTGGCATGGAGAGGATGGGCCATCGGCGACATGCGCGGGCAGTCGCCGGCAGGCGGCGCCCCCCTCGGCGCAACTCGCAACGCGTGCGCAAAGCCCGCTCAGATGGCTTAATCCGCTGAAGCAGCTATGCGGCTGGACGCCTGGTCTGCTTCCGTCCGTGGGCCTTTGCCTTGATTTCAGCTCCGTTATTGAACTCAACCTCGATCTCAAGGCGGTCGATCATTTCCGGTTTCACATGCAGCGCCGAATGCACCCGGCTGATGAGCTGCTCGGAGGACATCTCCTCTGTGGGCGCAAGCTCTGAGAGCAGTTGCTCCGTGGCGCTTATCGCCTCCTGACCGCTCTTTTTGGTTTTCCGTCCCTCTTTGTCCTGAATCTTCACCTTGGCCGATACGCGCCCATTCTTCCGTTTGTACTCGTATTCCTGCTCGCTGCCGTCAATGAGCTTGAGTTCCAGCTCAAGCTCGCGGATGTCTGCATGAATGGCTGGCATGGCAATCCTCCAACGTGGATCGATATCCGGGGGACTCGTTCATCAACTGGGAGGGGATGGATCCACGTGAAGTTGCCCGCCATGCAGGGACCGTCACCTTGGCGGGCAGCTTGTTTCTACTTCTTGCCCGCCGGCTGCCGCTGGAGCGGCGGAGAGGTCTTCCAGAACTCAGGATCGTCCGCGATCCACTCTCCTTCGGGATTGCTCATGGGCGGGCTGATGAAAAAAACCAGCGTTTTCGTGCTAACCACCGAAGCGGCTGTCAGTTCATTCACTTTTTCCCGGACGCTGTCATCCAGATCGTCATAGTCCAGCAGGCCGTCCAGGGCCGCGCCCGCTTCGCGGAAGGAATGATAAGGAGAAAAGGTAAGATAAACGTCCTCAGGCATTCCGGAGAGGACCTGATACACCACCCGGTTATCGGGTGAGCTGGCGCGCTCCCGCGCGCCGCGAAGGATGCGCTGGGTCTCCTCATATTCCCGTTCGTGCCCATGGGCCACGGTGACCAGCGTTACCGTGAAAAAGCGCGTTTGCGTCCGCATCAGCCCGCTGTTTCGGGAAAGATCTTCGCGGTAGCGCAGGAAAACCGTATTCGGGTCGGAAACCAGATTTGATTTTGCCTCCGTCAGACGGCCCAGGTCCGCGGCCAGCGTGCTGTTGCGCGCGAAAGGCTCAGCGCTCTTTTCCATGGAGGCGTACGAATCAAAGCCGGAGACGAACCACACCTCCTGCGGGCCGGTGATGGATTGCAGGGTCATATAAGGCCAGGTATTGGCGTGATAGCAGGCCATCGCCGCCTCGCCTTCGATCTTTGTGTACTCGGCGATCTTTCCCGGCTTTACCGGGTCGCGGGAAATCTGAAGGATTTCCGGCGCCGGAGTCACCGGCGCAATCTGGGCGAATGCGGGCAGCGCCAGTGACACAAAGACGCCAAAGGCACGAATCAGGGAGCGCATAGCGCACATTTAAGCAAACAGCGCGCCTGCTGTCATCCGGAAAAGCGACTGCGCCGGTTACGAATGCGTGGTGGCAGGAGCTTTGGCTTCCACGAAGGCCACAGCCTCTTCCAGCAGCTCCTGCACGAGTTCCGGCGACGATGCCTCCGAGTAGATGCGCATCAGCGGTTCAGTGCCGGAGACGCGCAGAAGCAGCCAGGCGTCTGCGCCTTTGTCCCGGATGGGAGCATCAAGATAGAATTTGACGCCGTCCAGGGTGTCTTTACGCAGGATTCTGTACCGCCCCAGGCCCCGGGTTTCCGGGCTGGCTGCGCGGGCAATGGCCGCATTCTTGATGTCGTTGGCGATGTGCAGGTCGCGCCGCGCGTAAAAGTGCGGTCCGTACTCCGATTGCAGCGCGGCAACCAGCTGCCCCAGGCTTTTGCCCTCATCCGCCATCACGTTGGCCAGCAGCAGCGAGTTGAGCAGTCCGTCGCGTTCCGGCAGGTGGCGCTGCATTCCAATGCCGCCGGACTCCTCGCCCCCGATCAGGATTTCGCGCTC
>DATIWA010000094.1:0-1518 GCA_035465515.1 Candidatus Limnocylindrales bacterium
GGCCACCAGGTGCAGGTGCAGGGAACGCAGGCCAGCGACGGTTCGTTCCAGGTGACCGCGGTAAACAGCGTTTCGGACTCCTGCACGAACCAGCAGGCATCCACCGGCGGTACCTCGGCTGAAACCAACGCCCCCACCGCCGCCGTCACCGGCTCCACCAACACCATGCAGGGCGGGCAAACCGGCACGGCCGCGGGAGCACCATCCTCAACCGAACAGAGCACGCAGCAGCCGCCTGCCGGCACTGCAGATACCACCGCACAGACCGGAGCTGCGGCGCCTGGGCAGAGCACCACTGGCCCTACCGTTCCTCCAGCGACCAATGAGTCGCCTTCCAGCACGACTCCTGACCAGAGCGCAAGTTCGACGACCAATCCTCCGGCCGGCAGCACCGCCGCCGGACAGAGCGCGACCAGCACCGAGCAGACCGATACTTCAGCCCAGAGCCAGCCTTCAACTGCCACTCCTGACCAGAGTGCGACCTCAACCCAGACCCCTCCGGCATCCACTGCTCCGGGCACAGGCGAGCAAAGTGCAACTCAGAGCGGCGCTGCAGGACAATCCGAGGCCGCAAGCGGCCAGAGCGCAGCCGCCGGCCAGAAACTGCCACAGACGGCTTCACCTCTCCCACTCCTGGGACTTCTGGGCTTCGGCTCATTGTTTTCCGGCCTGATCGCCCGCAAAAAGTAAAGTTTGTGTAGCGAACAATTCACCGGATCACTGAGGACAGTCCGGCAGGCGCGAGCTTGCCGGACTGTCTTTAATTCTATGTATTCTCACGCGGCCAGCAGCCGGCGCGCGCCCTTGCGCACCAGTTCCGTGGTAACGCCATAGACCAGATGCGCGGTGAAACCAAGTACGTGGCTGGAGAGCGGGACCTCATTTGCCTTGCCGCTCAACCCCATTAAGGGCACAGCGGCCTCGTCGGCGACCAGGAACAGCAAAGTGCCAAAAGCCGCGCCCTGTGCGGCCTGCGCGCGGGGCACATAATCGGAAAGGCCGCCGTAGATGCCGCCCATCACCGTGCCGAAACCATAGTGGACAGCAGCCTCGGCAATCCTCATCTTGTCATCCGGCAGATCGCGATGAAATACCTCGCGCGATATCCGCCTGGCCAGCTTGAGGGTGGCGGGATCGGTATTCTCGCTCTTTTTTGCCGATTGCTCCGGCTGCTGCCGGTTTTGATTGAGCTTGCTCCACACGGTGAACACCTGGTTCATGGCCCATGAAGCGGCGAACCCCGCCACCAGTCCCGCGGCCACTCCCTTCCACAGATTCTCCTCTTGCTGCCCGTAACGCTTTCTCTGCATGTGTAGCCCTCCCTTTTTTGGTTTCCTGCAGTAAGAAGCGTCAACGGACGCTCAAGAGGCCCGCGGAATCGGGCGGAAGCGGTCGCAGCTGCTCAGGCCGGCTGCTGCTGCGTGGCGCAGTGGATGGCGCCAAGCCCCCAGATGAAGTCTCCGCAGTGTATGCCCACGACCTCGTGCCGGGGCAGCACGCCGGCAATGATGTTCAGAG
>DATIWA010000095.1:0-4965 GCA_035465515.1 Candidatus Limnocylindrales bacterium
AACTGGGCAGCGAAGTGGTGCGGCAACTCCACAAGGCGCTCTGCCGCGACCTGACGCCCGATCTGACCATCCTGATGCTTTCCGACCTGGCGCCCCGCATCAACCGCGCGCGACGGCGCAACATGGAGCAGGCAAAACAGAGCCCGGAAGACGAGAACCGCTTTGAGAAAGAGAGCCGCGCATTCCACAAGCGAGTGCTTGACGCCTACATGGCAATTGCCGGGCGAGAACCGGGGCGCGTGGTGAAAGTGGACGCCAGGGACCCGATCGAGAAGGTGCACCGCAGGATCGTGGAAATTGTGGGGCAGAAGTTTGCGATTCCAGCCGTCACGGGCACAAAGAGGTAAAGATGAAATCGCGACGGCGCGGCGACTGTACGTAAAAGAAGGCCCGTTTACGTTCACTAACGGGGCGACCCACGAGTCAAAGGCGCTGGACTCGTGTGGGCGCTGAACCAGCCGAGCACACGCGATTCAAATTCCTGGTGGGCCGCCGACCACGCCATGGTATGTCCCGCGTTGGGCACAAGTCAAAGCTGAACATGGTCCGATCCGGCGGCAGCTAATATCTGCGCGTGCCGCGGACTGATACTGCGGTCCTCCATTCCGTGAATCAGCAAAACGGGAACTGTGGAGTGCGTAATGCCATACAACGGGCTGGGGCTTAGGAGATTGATGCCGTAGCGCATCTCAGACCAGGCCAGAGCAGACTCCACCACGGGAAATCCCATGGTCCTGCCGAACCACGGGCCCAGGTGGAATGGGCCGGAGACGCGTTCATAGCTCATTTCCCGGGCCGTGGAGAAGGAGCTTTCCACGGCTACAGCGCAATAGCGGGATTCCACCGCCAGTGATTGCAGGATAAGAGCAGCGCCATAGGACTCGCCAAAGCCGTAAATGCAATGGGGCGGGTCGTGGGCGTAGATCCATGAAACCCAGCGATGAACATCGTCGGTTTCTTTGATTCCGTAGGTCGCAATCGCGCCGCCGCTCTGGCCGTGGTCGCGCGCATCGGGCAGCAGGATGGCATAACCGCGGTCGAGGAAGAGCTTGCCGTAACCAGTAACGCCTTCGCGGTTATCGGTGATACCGTGCAGAAGTATCACCGCGCTGCCGTTGAACAATCTGGGATGAACGTACCAGCCTTTGAGTGTGACGGAATCGGCCGCCGGGATGCTTACCTCCTGGAGGTCCGCCTGATACTTGTTATGAACCAGCGCCGCGAATTCCTGCTGATGACGCAGCGGCAAGCGACGGAGATGCAGGCTGGCTTCGGAGATAACGATGCCGCCGACTGCAGCAAGGACGAGATATCCCCCAATGGCCAGCAGGAATTTGGGGAGAGGTTTCATGTCACTTTAAGTACGTGGCTGACCGGACCAAAGTTCCGGTCTTAAGAACCCGGCAACCGCATGTGACAAGCTCTTACCCGCCGTTGAAATGGCAGGCACTACAGCCTTCCTACTTCAAGCTCATATCCAAAGTCTGCGACGAGCCCGCCGTAACCGAGGTCGTGGCGCGTGCGCCGGTATATCCAGAAGCCGACGCCAACACCGAGTACGACCCGATGGCGATAGGACCTGAGTCATAAAAGCCGTTGCCATCCGTGGTGACCGTGCTGCTGAAGCGGAGATCGCCGCCAATAAAGTTGAGCGTGGCTCCGGGAATGGCGGCGCCGGCCGCTGTCCGTATGTATCCGGTAACGCGCCCGGCGGTGGAGACAAAAATTTTCGTCGGGCTGGGCTGGGCCGGGTCAGCCGTGGCTGTGGCGGTGCGGCTGTCGCTCACCAGCCCGCTTGCCGTGGTTGTAATCGGTATGGTGCGGGTGGCAAGGGCGGGCATGGAGAAGTTGCCTTCAGCGTCGGTCACGGCCGAGCCGCCGCTGTAAGCCACCGACACGCCGGGAACCGCGGCGCAAGTGACAATGTCTTTTACCCTGCCGTAAACCGTTCCCGGCGTTGCGCCGCCGCCTTGCGCGACGTAGGGCACGGTGAACTGGTTGTGGTCGTCAGTCTTGAAGGAATTCAACCAGGGCGAGTAGGTTGTGACACTGATGCGATTCTGCGACAGCGAGATCTTTAGAATGCGCAGAAAGCCGCCGCCGCCCATGGCTTCCGACTGATAGTCCGAGAGCATCTGGTTGACCAGATTGCCGCCGTCGCCCAGGTCCACGCGATGTCCGGTGCCGTCACCGGTGTTGACGTGGCCGCTCAGCACCATGCGGACATTGGGATATTTGCGCACCAGCTTCCACCACATGTCTTCGCCGTCATTGTCGGCGCCTACGCCGAAGCTGGCCGCGCTGTTGGGATCGCAATGGGAAAGGCGGGTGTTGTCGGTAAAGGTGAAGCTGTGGGTGACGATAATGGCGTCCTTGTCCTGATTGGCCTTGAGGATGCCGTCGGCCCAGGCGAGGGCGGAGTCGCGGGCGTCGAATTCGATCACCAGAACCAGGAAATCGCGGCCGCTTATGTTGACCACGCCATAGAAGTTTTCATTGCTGCCCCGGGGATAGCTGCCGCGATACCAGGCGGCACTGGCGTAGCGGGCCGGGCCGAAGAATTGATTGAAGCTCAGGGCGTTGGCGGTGCGGCCGGCGGGCCTGGCGTTGGCGTAATCATGGTTGCCGATGGCCATCATGTAAGGCACGCGGCCATCGAGGGTGCGGACGGCGGAGTCGGCGTTCTGCCATTGCGCGGGGTCTGCGCCGTTGTCCACGATGTCGCCGAGCCCGAGTACCAGTTTTATGTTCTGGTCCTGAACATGATCGGCAATCCATTGCGTCTGAGCGCGAAAGATGTCAGGAAAATCGCGCGAGTAATACTGCGTGTCCGGGAGGGCGATGATGGTGAATTCGTCGCCCGTTGGCGCACTGGGACCGGCAGCCTGCGGGTTGGGCGTAGGGGCGGGCGCGGCAGCCGAATTGCCGGAAGGCGAGCCGCCGCAGGAAATAACACTTAATAAAAGGAGCACAGAAAAAAGCAGGCCCAGTCCCGCGGAGACGGTGCGGGACCGGCCACCCTGGGGGCCGTCGAGCTCCGGCCCGGAGTTACCGCTTAACAGCATATGGACAAGTGTGCAGCGGCGAAGGGGGCGTGCGACATTAGGGGAGAACAGCAGAAGAAGCGGCAAAAGGCACGAGGAGCGCGCGGGTGAATGGCGTAATCCGGGGTTAGTAGGGGTGGCAGGTGACGGGGAGGTCTCTGTTTCACAGCTTTTTTAACGACTGCGCACCACAACGCAAGCTTCTTGGTGAACTCTAATAACGGGGGACAGCCAGGGAACCAGCACATAATCTGAGCCGGTTGGTGCGGCGCAGCAGCCGCCGTTGTCGTCATACACGGAGCGATACTGGTTGTTGATTGTTCGCAATGGCTAGATGAGTTTTTGGGCCGCGCCCCGGGGCAGCCCCAAATCCATGCCCTTAATTTTCGCTATTGCTTCGCTCAGGCCAGTACGCTATCTTAAAGGGCGCCCCGAGGGGCAAAGTGCGTGGATCTTTGAAAATTTAGCCGTTTGTACTGAGTAGTTAGTACTTAGGCAACACGGAAGCGTATGAGACGAGGCTCCGACCCCTGGGTGACCCAAGCAAATGGGGTGACCCAGTGGAAGACGTTGGGGTGACGCAAGGGTCGAATTTGGATAAGCGCTTTTGTTTGCAACCAAAGCGTAAAACAGGGTGGCGGCCCCTTCTAAGGTTAACTCAGAAGTAAACCTACCGCCCGCCATCTACCCCTGCCATCTACCTTGGAAACGCGGAGGGCCGGCGATGGGAAGGCAAGGAACACGCACCCTGGCGCGGGCGAGTGGGGCCATCCTCTCCTCAGGAGCTCTTTTCGCCGGCGGCGCTGGCCACAAGGGATTTCATGGGGGCGGACTCAGGTTTGACCGGGCGCATGGTCTCCAGATCGTAGGCAAACTGCTTGCCGCATCCCAGACATACGCAATAGGTCCCGGTAATGGCGGCAACGCCGGTCCGGGGAGTTTCAGAGCGAAGGGTAATGAGCGGTCCGCGCTTGAGGTGCCAGCAGCGGGTAAAGAAAAAGACAAAGTTTTTGAGCAGGTCTATCACGGTAAGTCGCCTTTCCTTGAGGCTCCCTGGGGAAACCGGATAAACGAGTTCCAAAGCATACTCGGCCAGATCAATTGGTGGAGACGGGAACGCCGTTTGTGAGGTGATGATGCTAGGAGTTCCTTATTGGAAGATTAGAGAGCTGTTAAAAAATCTAATGTGGAGCAGAGATCGCGGCGCTCGCGCATGTTCGCCGGCAAATCGTCGGGACCGGGAAAACAATCGGCATGGCGGATACACGCTGACGACGCAGACGGGAGCGACATTCGCCGTCGAGGGCGGCATCGCCCTGCGAGCATGGGTATGATCGCGACGCCGGACATGCGTACAATGAGGAGCGATGGGGTTTAGCGAGTTCCAGGGAAACGGCGACGTGGTTCGTCAGTTGCGGGAGATGCTGGCGCGCGACCGCTTTCCCCACGCGGTTATCCTGGGCGGCCCGCAGGGTGCGGGAAAGTACACGCTGGCGCTGATGCTGGCCAGGGCGATGAACTGCCAGCAACGCGGAGAGAGCGACGGCCTGCCGGATTTCTGCGGGGTTTGCGAGAACTGCCGCCGGATGGGCGAAGCGGCCGACCTGGAAGCGCGATTTGCCGAGGCGGTGGAGGCGCGGGAAGGGCTGCGCGAGACCGATAAGCGGGAGACGCGGATCCTGGTGCAGACGCATCCCGACCTGCTGGTGATACCGCCCGACCCGCCGCAAATGACGATCAAGGTGGACCAGGTTCGCCGGTTGAACGAGGTCATCCGCTACAAGCCGGCGGAGGCGCGGCGCAGGGTGTTCATCTTCAGCGACTCGGCCTTTATGAAAGAGGCCGCCAACGCGCTGCTGAAAGTGCTGGAGGAGCCGCCGGACTTCGCCACGATTTTTCTGCTGGCGCGGAACCCGCGGGA
>DATIWA010000096.1:0-10478 GCA_035465515.1 Candidatus Limnocylindrales bacterium
TGGAAAGCCGCACGCTCAAATCATGGAACCTCTTGAGGTCGCTCCGCTGCGATTCCAGCTCATCGCGCATTCTGGCCAGATCGGTGCTGAGCCGTCCGGCCAGCATTTCCGCAGCCGACCATTTTTCCCGCGCATACCCGATGATCACGGCAACGGTCACCAGCAGCAGCGTCCATAGCGCCGTGCTGGTCGGTGAGGTTTCCGGGGGATGGAGGTAGGCAAATCCGTTGAGCGCCGCGGCATTCAGCAGAATGCCCACAAGCGCCATCCGCAACCCGCCCATGAGAGCGGAAAGGCATGCTGCCGCGGTGAAGAAGACTCCTATGCCTGGATAGAAAAAGGGCAAACTGAGGCGCGTCGCCATCCATGCCGCTGCGGGCAGAAAAACAGTGACAAGCCATGCAGCGACGCGCAGCCGGGACGTGGGGGAGGGCAATTATCTTTCTCCTGTTCCGCTAACATAAGAACCTGGAGACCAGTGGCTTCAAGAGCATAGCACGCTCCCTCTGAATTGCACCCTCTGTCATTCGGGCTAGCTCAGTAGGACAGTCTGATGGTTGGCCATTTTCGAAGAGTTGCCCAGGCAACACTAATGAAACACCTGGATGCAGACAGTCAAAGTAGTTAGCTGCTTTGTCCGGGCGCCCGCGAAATGAGTTTGTTTAATAGTTTTTAATATTCGGCTTCTTACAGTGTGATCAGTCCACGCCGTATTCCCTGGCTCACCGCTTCGGTCCTGCTGCCCGCTCCCATCTTGCCCAGAATCGAGCTGGCGTGAAATTTGACGGTGTGTTCGGAAATCCCGAGACGTGCCGCAATCTCTTTGTTCCCCAGCCCGCCCGACATCAGGCGCAATACTTCGCGTTCACGCGCCGTAAGATGCTCCACCTGGTCCTCGACTTCCAGCAAGCCTGGGACCGTTGCAGTAAGGTTTCGCGCCGAACTGGGATGAAGCAGGACCAGACCCGCGTCCACGGCATCCAGCGCCAGGTGCAGGTCTTCAGAATCAAGCTCGCGGGAAAGGATGGCGTTGACTCCTGCATTCAAGGCCTGCCGCACCCAGTACGGGTCTGGCTGGTCGATCAGAGCAATAGCGCCTGTCAGCGGAGGCGCCTCGCTCAGGAAGCTCAGCATGCTTGAGGCTGGCGAAGGGCCGTCAATATCGCCCAGCAGGATGTCGGCGCCGCTCTGCTCCAACCGCTCAAGGGAGAACCCGGGCGCGGTGGAGATCATGGCGGCCCGGCCCTGGCCTTTGCCGCGCGCCAGTTCCGCCAGAGAAGCGCGGCGCGCGGACGTGGCCGCGACAATCAGAATGTTGGCCCTCTTCGTCATCGCCTTTGATTGCGCCCTTGTCAGCCTTCCTTGCGGGCCCATGCCGCCACCCGCGTCTCAATTGCCGGGACGCGCGGCCAGCTTGATCTTCGCCTTGGCCAGTGCGCCGCCGCGGATCAGGGTTGCGTCAATCTCCTGGCCCGTTTTGCATGCCGTCAGTACCTGCTGGACCGTTTCCGTATCAGACACAGGCTTACCGGCAAGCTCAATCAGAACGTCACCCAGAAGAACGCCTGCCGCCTCCGCCGGACCGCCGGGTTCCACCTGCGCTACCAGCAGACCTTCGCCGCTGATTAGATTCAGCTTCGCGCGCAGGGATTCGGGCAGCGGCACCGATTGCATACCCAGCCCAAGATACGGGCGCTCAATCCGCCCCTTCTCCAGAAGCTCCCCCGCCACTCGCGCCACCGTCGCCGCCGGAATCGTGATGCCGCTGCGATGCAGTCCCGCTGTGTTTATCCCCAGCAGGCGTCCGGTGTCTCCAACCAGCGGCCCTCCGGAAAACCCGGGATAGAAGTTGAGGTCCGGCCGGATAAATTGGTCCAGTTCGCCGCCCCGCCATGTACGCCACGGCCCGCGTATCAGTCCGGAAATAATGCCGCAGCTTGCCACCACGTTGCCGCGCCACGTTCGCGCCAGGGCCAGGGTGAGATCACCTACTCTCAGGCTTGCCGTGTCCGCCCATTGAGCAACCGGAACATCCAAAGGCTGCTGCACGCGCAGCACTGCCAGGTCCGTAGTTGCGTCGCGGCCGGCAATGCGCGCCGCCACTTTTTTGCCCGGCCCGGCGATCACGATGATCTCATCGTCGCGGCGCAAGACATGATTTGCGGTAACAATCGCGTCCCGGCTGAACGCTACACCGCTGGCCGGATGCCGTCTTCCCAGCACCGCCACCACCGATTTTCCGGCTTCCGCTGATGCCGAAGCCAATTCATTGGATAATGCCGTCCATATCTTCTCTGCCATATAAGACTCCCGTGGGGCCCCCTGGTATGCAGTATCAGTCGAGGGAGAAGGCGCGCACATCCGCCATCCGGCCAGGGAGCCTCAAATTACAGATTGGCGTCCATGGGGCGCATTTGTTGACGTTCCGGCAATCTGCCGCGGCTGCCCCGCAGCCGGGTTTTTGATTAAGATTGAGCTTGATGCAGGCTTGGTTTGAGAGCAATCTGCGGATAGCGGTCAGCCCCCGCGAGACCTAAACTTGGTTTCGTGGAGACAGGTATGCAGACATTCATCAATAACGATCAACGCTGGGCCCTGGTGCTGGGGAAAGATCTCAAGGCCGACGGGCAGTTCGTATACGCGGTCAAGTCAACCGGAATATTCTGCCGGCCGTCCTGCCCCAGCCGCCGCCCGCGCCGCGAGCAGGTGGAGTTCTTTGACTCGCCGGCGGATGCGCAGCAGGCCGGCTATCGCGCCTGCCGCCGCTGCGCGCCCCATGAGCGCAACGCCCAGCTGCAAAAAGTCGAAGCCGCGCGGCGTTTTATTGACGCGCACATGGAAAGCACGCTCAGCCTGGAAGAGATCGCGCGGCACGTGAGCGCCAGCCCCTTCCACTTCCAGAGGATGTTCAAGAAGGTGCTGGGCATGAGCCCGCGGCAATACCAGCAGGCGCGCCGCGCCGGCAAATTCAAACAGGCGCTCCAGACCGAACCGCGGATCACTGACGCCATTTATGAAGCCGGCTACAGTTCCAGCAGCCGCGCCTATGAAACCGCCAACGGCCACCTGGGAATGACGCCCACTGCTTTTCGCCGTAAAGGCGAAGGCGTGAAGATCAGCTATGCCATCATTGCATCGGAACTCGGGAA
The DNA here is from genome assembly GCA_035465515.1 of Candidatus Limnocylindrales bacterium. Lineage (GTDB taxonomy): Bacteria > Acidobacteriota > Terriglobia > Terriglobales > Acidobacteriaceae > Angelobacter. The sequence continues at coordinate 3,150 of DATIWA010000096.1, forward strand.
AGTCCTGGTGGCCACGACTCCGCGCGGCGTCTGCTCGGTGCGCTTCGGCCAGAGCAATGCCGCCCTGCTGGCCGAACTGCGGCAGGAATTTCAGGCCGCTGAAATCGTTCATGACGAGCGCGCTCTTGCGCCGGTGGCCGGGCGCATCAGGCAATTGCTTGCCGGAGCCCCGGCTCCCGGCCTGATTCCGCTCGACGTTCAGGGTACGGCCTTTCAGCAGCAGGTGTGGAACGCGCTGCGCCAGATTCCGCCAGGTCAGACCAGGACCTATTCTCAGATCGCGCAGGTTGTGGGCAGGCCCCGCGCCGTGCGCGCCGTGGCCAATGCATGCGCTTCAAATCCGGTGGCCGTGGTCGTGCCCTGCCATCGCGTGGTGCAGAAGACCGGCAAGCTGGCCGGCTATCGCTGGGGCGTGGAGCGCAAGGCCGCGCTGCTGCGCCGGGAAGGCGGACTTGCCGCCGAAGCCGTGAAGGGTTGAGACCCGCATGACGCCGGCCGTGAAGGCGGCATGGCGGTCATTCACTGTCGTCTGCCAGGCCTCCATTTGATCTCCCTGTTCCCGCGGCTGCCTCTGTGACGACTCGGTTTTTCCGCGTGGCTGTTGTAGGCTAGTCCGTCATGCGAATTGAAACTCTCGCGATACACGCCGGCCATCGTCCTGAGCGCACGCGCGACGTCACTCCCGCCATTCACCTCTCCACCACGTTCCAGAAAGCCGATGACGGCAGCCTGCCCGGCGGCTATCTCTACTCGCGCACCGGCAACCCGAATCGCGAAGCGCTGGAAGACGCGCTGGCCGCGTTGGAAGAAGGCGCGGCGGCGCTGGCTTTTTCTTCGGGAAGCGCGGCCACTATGGCAGTCTTTCAGGCGCTCTCGCCCGGCGACCACGTCATCGCCCCGGAAGACGCCTATTACGGCACGGCCGTGCTGCTCAAGACCCTGATGAGCCACTGGGGCTTGAAGTTCACCCTGCTCAATATGCAGGACCTTCAGGCCGTGCAGCGGGCCGTTACGCCGGCAACCAGGCTGATCTGGACGGAAACGCCCTCCAATCCTCTGCTCAACGTTACCGATCTCCGGGCCGTGATTGCCATTGCCGGAAAGGCCGGCGCGCTGGTGGCCTGCGACAACACATGGGCCACGCCCCTGCTTCAGCAGCCTTTGAAGCTTGGCGCGGACGTGGTGATGCATTCGGTGACCAAATACCTCTCCGGCCACAGTGACGTGCTCAGCGGCGCGCTGGTCTTTCGCGAAAAGGGACCTCTTCTGGAAAAATGCCGCAGCATCCAGCATGAAGGCGGCGCCGTGCCCTCGCCATTTGAATGCTGGCTCGCACTGCGCGGCTTGCAGACGTTCCCGTATCGCGTGCGCGCCCATTCGGAAAACGCGCAGAAGGTCGCCGGATTCCTCAGCACGCAGCCGAAGATTGAAGCTGTCCACTATCCCGGGCTGTCCAGCCATCCCGGACACAGTGTTGCCGCCGGCCAGATGTCGGGCTTCGGCGGCATGCTCTCCATCCAGGTGAGAGGCGGTCAGGCTGAAGCATTCAAACTCTGCGCTGCGGTAAAGCTGTTTACGCACGCTACAAGTCTGGGCGGCCCGCACAGTCTGATCGAACATCGCGCGTCGGTGGAAGGAGCCAACACGCGCAGCCCGCAAAACCTGCTGCGGCTCTCCATCGGCCTGGAACATCCGGATGACTTGATTGAGGATTTGACGCAAGCGTTGGAAAAGATCTAGCCGCGAACCACTTGGAATGAACACGAATCAGAGCTTTCATCTTCCGTCAAATCTTAAGAAGATTTGCGCCTTTCGCGTTCACTCCCGGCCAATCCGGTCTTTATCTTCTGTAGCTAAACCTTCACTTGCGCCACGGCCCTGTCCCCGGCTTCGGCGGCAAACAGCGGCTCAGCGGTGAACCCGAACACGCCCGCCACCAGGTTCCTGGGAAACTCGGCAATCGCCGTGTTGAACTGCCGCACCGTCTCGTTGTAATGCTGGCGGGCAAAGGCGATGCGGTTCTCCGTGGAGGTGATCTGTTCCTGCAACAAGTTGAAGTTCTCCACCGCCTTAAGCTGCGGATAGCGCTCGGCGGTGGCAAACAGATTGCCGACCGCGCCGGTAAGCGCCATTTCCGCCGCGGCCCGCGTCATGATGTCGGCGCCGCTCCGCATGGCCTGGCTGCGCGCCTGCGTCACCGCCTCCAGCGTCGCGCGCTCATGTCCCATGTAGCCCTTCACCGTCTCCACCAGGTTGGGGATCAGGTCGTGCCGCCGCGTCAGCTGCACGTCAATATCAGACCAGGCGTTGCGCAGGCTGTTTCGCATCCTTACCAGCCGGTTGTATGTTTTCAACAGAAAAAACAGGACCAGTATTGCGAGTGCAATGAGCGCAATCAGGCCATAAGAGCTGTCCAAGTTATCGGCCTCCAGTTCCCGGGAAAGATGGTTCGAGATTTCTGCTTCTCAATTCCGGCATTACCGTCTGGCTCGGTTGATTGCCGTGATCACGTCATTCACAAAATTCATGAACCCGTTGTAGTTCGCCACCCAGTCCTGCCCAAAGGCCCAGTGGATCACCGAAAGCCACAGAGTCAAAACAATCAGGTTCAGCCCGATCATCATGGCAATTACGACCAGCATGAGCGCGCCGGCCACCGCAAGCAACGGGCCGATGATCAGCCAGAGCACGGTCGTGAAGATCTTGATCCCCAGGCCGTAGCCGCGTTTTGGGGCAATCAGGTGCGAACCCATTTTCTCGAGACGCTTGGCCCGCTTGTTGAGAGGCGGATGAAACGACAGGAAACTGTGCGTTTGCAGGCCGGTCTGCCCGCGCGAGGGACGGTCCTGTCCCGCGCGCCCCTGGCGCAGCGTGCGAATACGGGCCATGGCCGCGCGATCGCCCTGCCGCGCCAGCGCAATATCATTCGGGCTGGGCATGTCATGCAGCCCCAACTCCGGGTCGCCGCCCATGGCTTTGGCGAACGCCTGCATGCGGGCCAGCGCCTGGGGGTTTCCGGTTGCGGCGGCGAACCCCGTGGACATCATCTCCTTGCGCACACGCATATATTCGTCCGCGCCCGCTGCGCCGGTGGAAGACGGCGTCCCGCCCGGTTCCTCCGTCGCCCGCCAGGCTTCCAGCGCTTTCCGCTTTTGTTCATCCGTCGGCCCCGCGCCGCGCAGGCTGGTATCGCCCCTGGGATTGACCACAAACAAATGGCTCGCCCACTCGCCTCCATCCACCGCCGTGTTGTCTTCACTCAACCGCTGCAGGGCGCTGGCCAGCGCATCAGGATTGCGGGTGAGTTCCACTGACCCGGCGTCGGCCAGATAACATCGCGTGCGCCACAGCAAGGCCATGCAGGGTCCCAGCATCACATTCAGGAAAAACCACAGCGTGATCTCCACCGCCAGGTTGGTAAACAGGAACGGAAACAGGAGCAGGCGGAGGAATTTCTTGATGATCCCGGGATTCTGCTGGTTAAAAAAGAGGTCAATATCGCTGGAATTCATGTCCAGCGTTTCGGACAGCGTCTCGGCGACCTCGCCCGCGTCGGCCGACTTGGCCGTGCTCGGGCCTCCCCGGAAGGCGTAGCGAATGACCCGCCACAGAGCCCGGCGCGAGCTTTTGCCGAAAGGCGCGTTGATGATGGTCAGAATCAGCCCGCTGGCCTCGAATACGCTGGTCACGGTGAAAGCAATTCGCAGATCGCCGTTCCCGGCGGAAGCCACCAGATGCGCCAGCAGCGCCTGCAACTGGTCGCGGTTCAGATCATCCAGCAGCCGGCGCGAGACGACAATGCGCGCATCCGCCGGCGATGTCCCAATGGCCGCGCCGTTGGCCCCGGGCGAATCAATCAGCATCACTTTGGGCGCGGGGAGTCCGGCGGCGATGGCCATTTCCTGCACCACGTCCGCCAGTTGCAGCTCTTTAAGGTCAGCCTGGTCGGGTTCGCGGGCGTTCATGCTGGCCAGCGTGCCGCCCACGCCTCCGTGGCGGAACAGCAGCAACATTCCCAGCCAGAGCACCAGCGCCAGGGCCATCCCGGGAAGCAGCATGAGCGCGAGCCCGATTGCCAGGTCCTGCGGGTCGATGGTTCCGCGCTGATTGATGACGAAGTCCGCTGCCCTCAGGCCCAGATGGGCCAGATTGTTGGCGTACTGCCAGAACTCCGGTGGAAGCGGAGAGAAATAGTTGACCGTGTCCGCCACGATCAGGGTGATGGCATAAAGAAACGGAGTGAGCACCAGGGTAAGGGGAAGGCCCATCACCAGCGCGGCAAACACGCACAGGGCGGACATGCGCCAGGTGGCCCGGCGGTTGCGCTTCTGCGCCTTAAAGAAGGTCTCTGGATCGCGCGGCGCAAAGGACCGGGCAGCACTGGCAGGGTTTGGAGTGCTCATGCCGGGAGAGGTTAGCACCGCCCCAGGCGGAGAACAAGAGTGATCCAGAATCGCTCAGATCATTTATGTTAGTAGCCGAAGTCCAATGCGAATTCTACCGTTGCTGTTGCTGCTGCTCGTTGTTCCGGATGTGACGCCCGCCCAGTCGAACGCGCCCGCCTTCGCCGACCTGGCTGCCCACTTCGACTACAGCCAGAGGGCCGGGCTCGACTTCACCGAAATGGGCGTGGAGAAGCGCGGCAAAGCGCTGGTGATTGATCTTGAATACGCGGGCGCCGGTCCGGAGGACCACGTTCCTGCTTACCTGATTGTTCCTCCCGGTGATGGGCCTTTCCCGGCCATTATCTGGGGACACTGGATGATGGACGGCTCTCCGCTGCGCAACCGCGGCGAATTTCTTGATGAAGCGCTGGTGCTGGCGCGGTCCGGCGTGATGTCATTGTTGATTGACGCTCCCATGGTCCGGCCCGGGTATGTCCAGAAATCACAGAAAGAAGATCCGCTCGGGTGGGCCGAACAGTTCAGTGAAGCCGAACGCCAGCAGGTGGTGGACCTTCGCCGCGGAGTGGACCTGCTGATGACGCGCCGGGGCATTGATCGGCAGCGCATCGCTTATGTCGGACACAGCTTTAGCGCCCATGCCGGCTCCATTCTTGCCGGAGTGGAAAAGCGCGTGGGCAGCTTCGTTCTCATGGCCGGCTCCTACAGCGATGAACAGGACATCCGCGGCGCCAAAAGCGGCGGGTTCCTGCAATGGCGGCAGGCGCTGGGCGAAGAGAAAATGGACCAGTACTTCCACGACTACGCCTGGGACGATCCTGCCAACTTCATCGGCCACACCGACGGCAAAAGCATCTTTCTTCAGTTCGCGACCGGAGACGGAGTTTCACGCGAGCAGGCGCAAAAATGGCTGGACGCCTTCAGCGCCAAAGACAAAAAGATGCAGTTCTACGATGCCGGCCACGCCCTCAATGCTGCAGCCCGCATTGACCGCGACCGCTGGCTGGCCCAGCACCTGAAGTTCAAACACGTGGATGAAAAGGCGCTCAATGAGATTGCGCCCCTCAAGTAGCAGGCGCGGCGCGTCTCACGCCAGATAGATGTCTTCCTCGCCGGCAAGCTTGCGGATGGGTTCCGGCGCCTGCGCCGGCGTGTCCTGGTTGGCGGGAGCCAGCAGGGCGTCCAGCGATTCCAGCCACAGCGTCTGGGCGTCAAACACACGGCCGAAGTTGCGCGAGACCTGTTCGGCCGCCTCTTCCAGCGTGGGCACAGGCCGCTTGCCCCCGGCAAAGCCCTGCTCCATCTCCTGCGCCAGGGATGTGACAGGCTTGTCCGCGATGCCGCACGGGACAATCAGCTTGAAGTAATCGAGATTGGTGGCAACGTTCAGGGCGAAGCCATGCGAGGTCACGGCGCGCGAAATGTGCACGCCGATGGCGGCGATCTTGGCGGCCGGATGGTTCTGCGTCCAGACCCCAGTCAGGCCGGGGACACGCTGGGTGGGAACGCCCAGATCACCGCAGGTGCGGATCAGAGCTTCTTCGATCTTCCGCACAAAATCTATCGCGCCAATGCGCTGCGTGAAGGCGCGCAGATCGAAGATCGGATAGCCCACAAGCTGGCCCGGACCGTGGAAAGTCACATCGCCGCCCCGATCGGTCTCAAACAGCTCAATTCCCTGGCTGGAAAGGAAATCACGCGAGGCGATGATGTTCTGCATCCCCGCGTTGCGCCCCAGGGTGATGACGGGTGAATGCTCGAGCAGCAGCAGCGTATGTCCGATGCGGCCCTCCTTCACCAGAAGGACCACCGTGCGCTGGAGATCGAGTCCGGTGGAATAGTCCACCCGGCCGAGATAAACAACATTAATCAGGTGAGGGGGCACAGCTCCATTTTAATCGCGGACGCGGCGAGGATGATACCTTCCCGCTATCTTGCGCCGCCTGCGCGGTTCGTGCATCATGATGCGGCCATGTTGAAGATCCGCAAAACCGTGCTGTGCCTGATCATCGCTTCGCTCACCGCGGCTGTATTCGCCCAGCAACCGAAGGTTGAATCCAAACCGGTCGCACCGGCCGCAAGCTCCCAGCCCGGGGCTGAAGCCGGCCATACGCCAGACGCGACGCCGGACACACAGGCCATGGTTAAGGAAACCGAGCAGGTAGATAGCCGCAGCGGCAAGATGGGGTTGTTCTGGTGGGTCCCGGTGGAGTTCTGGGAGGCCAGCGCGGTGCGCCAGGGACTCTCCCGCCAGCAGGCCAGCCAGTATTTTCTGCCTTTGCGGGACTACACACTGTTCATTGTCGGCGTGGGCGATATGGGCATGGGTGGAATCACCTGGCACGACGAGAAGGACCTGCGCAAAAACATTACCCTGCGCGACCAGGCAGGAAACATCTACCAGCCATTCGATAAAGTGACAGACGAAGCCCAGGGCTTTGCCGACCTCATGAAGCCAACCCTGAAAAACATGCTGGGACCGCTGGGGAATGGCATGCAGTTCTTCTTCTTTCCCCTGAAAGACAAAGCGGGCAAAACCTTCGCGGACCCGCATGGAAAGTCAGAGTTCTCGCTGCTGGTCACCGACCTGATGTCGCCAGGAACCAGCACCTACACATGGCGCGCGCCGCTGACCTCGCTCAGCCCGCCCAAGTATTGCCCGGTAGGCAAGGAAAGACTCGAGGCGAGCTGGCGCTATTGCCCCTGGCACGGCGTCAAACTGGATGACGGGCCGTCAGCCTCGCCTGCCGCGCCGGCGGCCGCAGCACAGTAGAAGGTGCGAATCGCCGCCTGCATTCAGCTGGCGACCTTCTCTTCGTCGCTCATGCCGTGCATGTAGCCTTCAGGGTCCTTCTCAAATTTCTTTTCGCACGGCACCGAGCAGAAGTAAACCGTCTCGCCGTGGAAGTCGAAGCTGGCCGCGGCG
>DATIWA010000097.1:0-1883 GCA_035465515.1 Candidatus Limnocylindrales bacterium
CACGGCTTTGATCCTGCAAACACTGACGCTTTTGAAAGCTGGGACACCATCAAGAGCACCGAAACCGTCGGCAAAATATTTACGGCGATGGACGTCTTTCTGGGCGGGGTGGGCATGGTGACGCTGATGCTGGGCGCGATCGGCATCATCAACATCATGCTGGTCTCGGTGACCGAGCGCACTCGTGAAATCGGCTTGCGCAAGGCCGTGGGCGCGACCAATCGCAGCATCCTCATGCAGTTCTTTCTGGAAGGCGCCTTCCTGACCGCGTTGAGCGGTGGTCTGGGCATTGGGGGCGCGGCCGGCCTCATGGCGCTAATGGGTAACTTCCACCCGCCGAATGGCTTTGATCCTCCGCACCTGGTGCCGGCTTCGGCCGCCCTGGCCGTGGTATCGCTTTCGCTGGCCGGGGTCGTCGCCGGTCTGTATCCCGCGCGGAAGGCCGCGCACATGCCTCCGGTGGAGGCGCTCAGGAAGGAGTAAAGCGGCCTATGGTCCATGATCTGGTAGAGCAGGCGTGGAACGCCATGCGCCACAACCGCCGCCGCACCGCGCTGACCATGGCCGGCATGGCCTGGGGCATCGCCACGGTTGTGCTGCTTCTGGCCTACGGCGCGGGTTTTGGCCGGGCCATCAACAATATCTTTGCCAACTTTGGCGTGCAGATGATGGGCATCTTCCCGGGACGCAGCTCACTTCAGGCGGGCGGCATGAAGGCCGGGGTCCAGACGCGGTTCACCCTGGAAGACGTGCAGCACATTCAGGACCAGGTGGCGCTGGCGAGGCACGTTACGCCGGAAGCCTCCATGGATACCACAGTGCAGAGTGACAACCGCTCTTTTACTTTTCCGGTGAGCGGATTCAATTCCGAGATTCAATACATACGCGCCATCAGCGTGGAGTCCGGACGATTCTTCAACGCCCAGGACGAGATGCAGCGTGGCCGAGTCGCGGTGATCGGGTCCGACGCAAAAACCAAACTTTTCTCAGGAGAATACGCCGTGGGCGAAAGCATCCGCGTGAACGGCGTGCGGTTCCAGGTGATTGGCGTGCTTTCTCCCAAGATGCAGGAAGGCGATGACGACATAAACCGGATTGTCTATATTCCTTTCACCACCATGAGCGATTTGAAAGACACCAGGTACCTGGATGGAATCTGGGTGGGCTACGACGGCACGGAGTACGAAAAGATTGAAGGCAATATCCGCAGCGTGCTGGCCGCGGCGCACGGCTTTAATCCCAAAGACCAGCGCGCCGTGTTCATCTGGAACGCCATGAAGAACGTAAACAACTGGCAGATCATCACCCTGGCATTGCAGGTCCTGCTCACCTTCATCGGCACCCTGACGCTGGGCATAGGCGGTGTGGGCTTGATGAACATCATGCTGGTCTCGGTGACTCAGCGTACGCGCGAGATCGGGGTGGAGAAAGCGCTCGGCGCCCGCCGTCGCGATATCCTCTTGCAGTTCCTCGCTGAGGCGCTGGCCATCACGTTTGCCGGCGGGCTGCTGGGGATTTTCGTTGCTTATGCCATCTCATTCACGGTCGGCCGGATTCCGCTGTACAGCGTGATTGCGAAGAATGCAGAAGCCGCCGATATCCGCCTGATCATCTCGCCCATGAATCTTCTGATCTCCACGTCAATCCTGGTGCTGGTGGGGATTGTGAGCGGCATGCTGCCGGCGATCAAAGCCTCGCGTCTCGACCCGATCGAAGCCCTGCGTTACGAGTAGGGAAGGGCACCACGTCCCATCTGCGGGTTGTAAGAAGACGTTGGAAACTCCGCGCCGCCGCTTTTCCGCGGTCCACTCCCGTATTCCCGGCGCTCATGGAAAAAAATCTTCAATCATCGAGCATCATTTCTGCAAACGCCGCACGCTTGC
>DATIWA010000098.1:0-6046 GCA_035465515.1 Candidatus Limnocylindrales bacterium
TCCTGCGGGCTGGCCCTGCATCGGGCGGCGAAGAGGCCCGTTGAATCGGTGCTGCTGATGTCCACGGACCCGGCACACTCGCTGGCCGATGTCCTGCAGATCAAACTTGGCGCCACGCCGAGAAAGCTGCCGGGAATCCGAGGAAGAGTCTCCACCTGGCAGGTGGACAGCAACCGCGAGTTCCAGAAGTTCCTCTCCGGGAACCGTGATGCCATACTCAATATCGTTGAAAGCGGTACCTTCTTCAGCAGAGAAGAGATTGCCCCGCTGCTGGACACCACGCTCCCGGGTATGGCGGAAGTCGCGGCGCTGCTGGCCATCCAGGAACTGCTGGAAAAGGGGAAGTACGACCACATCATCGTGGATACGGCGCCCTTCGGGCATACGCTGCGGTTGTTCGAATTGCCTTCACATTTCCAGCTGTTTCTCAATTTTCTAACCGTTGCCGCAAGCCGGGACGAGTTGCTGGCGCGGCGTTTTGGCGGGCGGGTGAGCAGGCCGGCAAGCGCTTTTCTGGAACGCTGGCAGGCTGCCGTGGACCAGGTCAAGGAATCGTTCAGCTCGCGCAACGCGGAAATCCTGCTGGTCACCACTCCGGAGAGCTTTTCGCTCAAACAGGCTGCGCGCAGCATGGATGCGTTGAAGAATTCGGCGCCGGAGATGGCGCTCGAGGCCATTGTGCTGAATCGTGCTGTTGAAAATCCCGGAGAATGCCCGCAGTGCCGCCGCTCTGCGCGGGCCACGGCGACGGCGCTGGGCTGGCTGAAACACCGGTTTCCCGGGAAGCGAGTGCTCATGGGACCTGACCCCGGAAATCCTGTGCTCGGGCTGCAGTTGCTGCGGCGTTTTGGCGACCGGGTATTTTCTGGAAGACCGGCAAAGCTCCACGCAAAAGCGCCGGCGACAGAGAAGATCTCGGTCGGAAAAACAGACTGGCCGGAGGCGAAAACGCCTTTGTCATTCACCGTGGGCAAGGGTGGAGTAGGCAAAACGACGACCACGGCCGCTCTTGCTTTCCGCACAAGGACCATTCAGAAAGGCGCCCGGGTTATGGTTTGCTCCACTGATCCGGCCCCCTCGCTGGACGATGTGTTCCAGCAGGAGATAGGCGACCGGCCCAGCGCGGTGTGGGGCGACCGTCTAATGAGCGCCATGGAAATGGATTCGGCCAGCGAGTTTCGGCGCTGGGCGTCCGGCATACGGCAAAAGCTTGATTCCGAGCTGAGCATGCAATCAGGCGGCCTGCATGTGGATTTGACGTTTGAAAAAGAGGTCTTCGCGGCGCTCATGGACGTGGTGCCGCCCGGCGTGGATGAAGTTTTTGCCATCTTCCGAATCATGGACTTGCTCGAATCGGGGAGCGGAAAGATCCTGATTGACATGGCGCCTACAGGGCATGCCCTGGAGCTGCTGCGCATGCCGGAGCGGATATTGTTGTGGTCGCGCCTGCTGTTGAAAAGCCTGGCAGCGCACCGTACACTAGCTCTCGCCCGGGATGTGGCCGTGGAGCTTGCTTCGCTGGGACAGCGAGTGCGGCGCCTGGTCGCGATCATGAAAGATCCGGGGCAGAGCCGGGTATCGGCGGTGATGCTGGCCGAGCCTGTGCCTGACCGGCAAACACGGCGACTTTTGACCGCAGTGGAGGAGATCGGGGCCAGGGTGGACGCGCTTTTTGTCAACCGCGTGCATCTCGAGGCGAACTCCGGCTGCAAGCGCTGCGCCCGCCGCCAAGGGTGGCAATCAGTTACATTGCGGTCGTTGCGCAAGCGATATCCCGGCCATCCAACATATCTGGTGCGCGAGTTTCCCGGCGAGATAGCGGGCGCCGCGGCACTGAAGAGATTCACCGGTCAACTATGGCAAATCGTGAAGTAAAGCCGGGCGCGCTCTATCTTTACGGGGTCTCGCCGTCTGCGCGCGCGAAGAGCGGCAAGGCTGGAGCCGGAAAGACTAAATCCCGCAAAGTGAGCAGTCCCGGCATTGACGGTGTGCACGCCGTGGAAGCTCTTGCGTGCAGAGGCTTTACCTGCTGGGTCTCCGCTGTGGACCAGGCGGCATTTGCCAGGGCTCTGCAAAACAACATGGAGAACCTGGAGTGGCTTGCCCTGCATGGCGTACGCCACCAGCAAGTGGTCGGGGAGGTCGCCAAAAGGGAGACCGTCATCCCCGCGCGGTTCGGAACCCTGTTCTCCAGCCGGGAGGCCTTGCTAAAGAATGTTGAGGGCAGGAAAGCGGCCCTGCAAAAAGTCGTTTCGAGGATTGCGGATGCGGATGAGTGGGGGGTGAAGGTCTTTGCGGAACAGCAGCCCGCTCCTGAAGCCGCGTCCCGGGCACGCTCCGGACGAGAGTACCTGCAACAGAAAGCCTCCCGCCTTAAAAAGAGGCCGGAACGCGACGATTCAGAGCTGGACGGCCTCTTCACGGCTTTGAAGAAGGTATCAGCCGACTCTGCGCCCACCGGCAAGGTAAGCGGCGCACAGCCGGACCTGTTGTGGCAGGCCACTTTTCTTGTTCGCCGCTCCCGGCGCAGGCAATGGGAGAAGGCGCTGGCGGAGTTTGTGGAACGGTGGAGTGGAGTACGCCGCATCGAAGTAAATGGGCCTTGGCCGCCGTACTCCTTTGTCTCCGATGCCGACTGATTTTCAACCCATTGCGTTAGGCGGGAATGGCGAAGCTGAGGTGTCGCTTCTTGAGATCGTGGACCACGTTCTGAACGCCGGCGTGGTGATCCATGGATCGCTGGTGATTTCCCTTGCCGGTGTGGATCTGGTTTACGTTGGCCTGAGCGTCGTGCTTACATCGGTGGAAACGGCGTTGCGGACCATGGGCGCTGCACATCACGAAGCCGCACCGGGAAACAAAGAAGATAAGCGGGGCAAAGAATGAGCCGCATCCTGGCCTATTGTGCGTTTCTGGAGGATGGAAAGCTCTCTCTCCCTTCCACCGGGGTGAATCAGGCGCCGGTACATGTGCTGGAACATGACGGGCTGCGCTGGCTATGGTCGGAGGTGGAATGGCCCTTTGAGCAGGGAAGCCTTCAGCGCAATGCGCTCGAGTTTCACGAAGTGGTGAAGCACGTTTTCTTGCAGACCGCGGTGGCGCCGTTCCGTTTATTGTCAGTATTTGAAACCTATGACGCATTGAAATCATTCGCGGCAGGGCACCGGCGGGAATTTGCGGCTGATCTGGAGCGGTTGAGGGATTTCGTGCAGATGGAGTCGGTGATTTACGTGATAGCGCCGCGAATCCAGCCGGAATCGAGCTCCGGCCGCGCTTACCTGGAGCGGAGAGCAGAGCTGGCGCGGGCCGTTGAGGAGCACACGGCCGCTGTCCGGGATGCCGTGGCGAAGGTGAGCAATGATGTGCGCGTGCGCGATACCAGGAACGGCAAGCGCATCTTCGCCCTGGTGCAACGGGGAGCCGAGGAAAAGTTTCGTCTTGCGGTGGAGCAGGTCGCGCTATCCGGGCAGATTTCAAGGCGGATGAGCGGACCCTGGCCGGCGGCTGAGTTCCTCAGCCAGGAAGTGAAGACGCCGCAGACTGTGGAGCAGCCATGACAGGACTGAGAAAGGTGTCGCCTGAAGAGATTGCCGCGGCCGTTTCCGATCTGAATCGTGAACTGAAAGCCGCAGGCGAGTCGGCCATTGAAAGGATCGACTGCTCGCCGGAAACCGTGGAGCAGGGGTTGGCACGGCTGGTGCTAAGCCTGGTGGAATTGCTGCGCCGGTTGCTGGAACGCCAGGCCATCCGGCGGATGGAGGGCGGATCGCTGGATGACCAGAAGATCGAAGAAATGGGCCAGGCTCTTATGAAGCTGGAAGCCAAGGTGCACGAGATTGCGGGATCCTTCGGGCTGCGCCCGGAAGACCTTAACCTGGAACTAGGCCCTCTGGGTAGACTGCTGGATAAATAGAGAACTTCGATTCACTAGGAAAATTTTTCTCAGGTTAAACAACTGCTGAAAAGCCATCAGCATCAGACAACTGACATCGCTTCGTTTGAGCTCGGGTTCGAGGCATGCAATCGATTGACACATCAAGAGTTGACAAGATTAAAGCAGGCTAATTAGGATGCGAGACGTGGATCGCCCGCGGTATCTCCATTTCCCACCGCGGTTTCTTCTGTACATTTCCTGAGATATGCAAAGAGTCCCAAGTGTTTCCGGAACTACGAACCTGCTCGACATTCTTGACCGAGTGCTCGATAAGGGGCTGGTGATCGCCGGCGACATCCGCATCTCGCTTGCCAACGTAGAGCTTCTGACCATCAAGATTCGTCTGCTGGTCTGTTCGGTGGACAAAGCTGAACAGATAGGCTTGAACTGGTGGAAGTTTGACCCAAGCTTGACTTCAATTGCGGGTACGCCAGGGCGGCGGGTGCAGTTGCCGGCTCCGGGACCTGGCGAAGAACCCGTGGGGCGCAGGGCGCAAAGCTCGAAACGTAAGCGAAGAACATAGAGTTTGTGAAGGAGGCCTTCGATGGCCGTTGAACGCGTATCCGGCGGCTCAAGTCTGATTGATGTGCTTGACCGGGTATTGGACAAAGGCATAGTGATCGACGCATGGGTGCGAATTTCCCTTGTCGGAATTGACCTGATCACGGTGGAGGCGCGCGTGGTGGTGGCGTCGATTGATACGTATCTAAAATACGCTGATGCGGTCGGTCTTACGGGATTAGTGTCCCGTCCGACCCTGGGCGAGGGCGTCTCCGAAGAGGAGATCGTGGAAGTTACGCCACGCCCTGCTCGCCGGCGCAGGTAAGGCAGAGGTTCTTGGGGAAGCGTGTGGCCACGGCTGAAATGCGGTTCCGGCCTGAACGCGTCAAGGGACGCCGCGGAGGACCGCAGCGTCGCCCCGCGGTGCTGCGTCTGTTACAGGCGGAGCGCTCGGAGGAGATATTTCCTCTCCTGCTTGAGGAAATTATCGCTCTGGGATATGAGCGTGCCATGGTTCTGGACGTCAACTTTGATAACGGGGACGTAACTCCGGCCGCGGCGCTGCGGTGGCCACGGCAGCAGATTGAGAAATTCTCCACTGCTTTGTGGATGACGGAGCACCCTCTGACCGGGGTCCTGAACAACCTGCGGCCGGCCGTCCTGGCCAAGAGCAGCCTGCACAACCGCCCGATCTATATACATCCGATTGTTTTTTCCAACTGCAATGTCTGCTGGGAAGCGGACCGCATGCGCACGACAAGCTGTCTGGCCGTGCAGAACTTCCGTCATGAAAAACGCATCCGTCTGGAAAACCAGGTCTGTGACACCTGCGACATGCGGGCCTATGCGGCCCTGGTCGTGGTCGAACTGAAAAGGAACAACAGCGAAGCGGGCCTTGTTGAACTGGGTGAGCTGATCGAACTGGCGAACCGGTACCTCTCGCGCTTGTTCAAGGTTGAGCATTACTACAACCGGATGCGCGACATGGAGATCACCATCGCGCAGATGGCTACGGTAATGCAGAGCATGGCAGACCCGGTCATCCTCACGGACACGCAGCATCGCGTCATCATGCAGAACCGCGCCGCGGAAAAGTTCTTCAAAGTCCCTGACGAAATGACGGAAGGCCTGGTGCGAGCCGTGGAATTGAACAACCTGCTCTTCTCGGCCGCCCTCTCCTCCATGCTCGTATCCGGGAGCGACTCCCATCGCGATCTTACGCTGGTGGACGCCATTGAGGGCGAGGAGATGCTATTCGAAGCTGTCTCCGCCCCGACCTATGGCCCGGATGGCATACAGATCGGCACGGTAACCGTGATGCGTGACGTTACCGACCTTCGCCGCGCAGACCAGGAACTGCGCCTCAACTATGACCGGCTGCGCGAGGCCGAAGAGATCGTTCGCCAGGACCGCGACCGGCTGAACCTGATCATCGAAAACGTGGGAGACCCCATTGTGGTCTGCGACGGAGATGCGCGGATCGTGCTGGTTGATCCTCTGGCGCAGGAACTGTTCGGGGCGTCGCTGGAATCGGCGCGCGACGCGATTCAGATCAAGAACCAGACGCGGTTCGCGGCCTACATCAGTTCCTTCACATATTCGTTCGCGGAA
>DATIWA010000099.1:0-4240 GCA_035465515.1 Candidatus Limnocylindrales bacterium
CGTCGTGATAGAACCCGCCTTTCTGATGGGTCCACAAGCCTGCCAGCGGCGCCGTACGGTACATGTGTGTGGGCGAACGGTCCGCTTGGAAGGAATCCACACCAATTTCGGCAGGAGTGTGGAGGTTGTTACCTGGTTCGGTGTAAAGCGGAGGCACATGGCAGGTGCCGCATCTGGCCTTGCCGTTGAAAAGTACTTTCCCTGCCGCTGCGGCGGCCTTGTCAAAGCTTCCTGCGGGCGGTTTGGGCGCGGGAATCGCCAGTTGATAGAAGTGAAGTGCCGGCAGTTTCGCCGTGATCTTGTCAGGAGAGCCGCGCGTGTTCCAGGCATTGCTCCGCGCCGAAACCGGATACTGCTCGTTGTCTTTTAGTCGGGCATCAAAGAATGTTCCCGAACCGTTCATCTCGGTTGCGCCGACATAGGCGTTCCAATATGGGACAGAACCGAAGCCAGTCCAGGTATGGAGGTTCACCCCGGCGAGCCCAAAGGCAGGTGGAATTAGGGTGCCTGCCTGCTTGCCATCAGGACGAAACGCTTTTCCGTCCTTGTCGAGTTCGGCATCGAAACGGCCAGGCCCCCAACTGGCCAGAACTTTTTTGACGGTCGGTACGTCAACCTTGAGCAGATCGGCGATGGGTTGAAGATTGGGAGCGAGAGAGACGATCGCCCCGACATTGAGGTCGCGGTTGGCCCAGCCGTCCAGGCGCTGGCCAATGCCCGGAGCAAAGGAATCGTTGACCGTTGAATGACAGAAGGCACACTGAATACCCATCGACTTGAGCTTGCCCTGCTTGTCAAATAACCCGGTAACTCCGACAACCGCATTGAGTTTCAAGAGAGCCAAAGTAGTGGCAGGATCGTCGAGGTTAACTTGGCCAGCCTTGATCTTGGCCGCCAGAGGCGCGGGGATGGCATCAGCATCCACCTTCAGGCCGACACTGAGCGCCAGCTTGGGGCTGACACCCGGGCCGACGCCACCATTTTTCTCTCCGGCGATTGCCTGGTGCAGCTTCAACGTGTCACCCCAGAAGGCCTCGGAGCCAAAGGTATCAAATCGGAAGATCTTTCTACCGTTCTCGAGCATTTGCTGCGCGTTGGTTTGGATGACTTGGTTGAAGTTTGACGGAGCCGGTTCCTGCTTCTTAGCGCCTTTTCTAGGTTGAGCAGCCTGAAGGACGACTACGCCGAGAAAGAGAGATAACAACGGGACCACGGCTGCCTTACGAACTTGCATATTTCCTCCTGAAGCAGGCGTCTCATCCCGGAAGTTGCGCATATTATAACCACCTGTCGGACCATCTCGGTTCCACCAGCATGGTCGTCAGCGCCGCCGGGGTGGTGGAACAGGAATCGGATTACATGCCTTTCGGCGCCGAGGTGGCAATCACCTCCGGGCCCAACCACTGCAAATTCACCGGCAAAGAGCGGGATTCAGAGACCGGTCTCGATTATTTCGGAGCCGCCCGTAGCGCCGGAGCGAACTGCTCCGTCGGCGCCGTTAACGGCAAAAACCGGAAATGCCTTTCGAACAGAGGGATGAGGGGGGCCCCCTGTCTTTATTTCCTCGCAGGGAGAAGCGGTTGCGATACGTTCTACCCTCAGGCTTCACTTTACAGCAGGCAGCACGCGTGCTGCGGCGGAGGACGCAAATGAGTTTGAACATCGCCTACAGTCCACGAAAGGACGATCTCTTCTATCCCTGCAAAAACGCACAGTTTTTTCCGGCCGGCGCGCCGCAGGCGGAGTCAGCGCTCTGCGTGGAACTGGCGCGGATGGCGTATTGCCGGAACGATGCAAGCCTCGCTCTCAACCGGTCCCGGATCAGCGATGAACTGGCCCGCATTGGTTTTACCGCGGACGGCTTCTTTGAGAGCTCCGGCACGCCGCAGTCCAGAGGCACGCATTGTTTCCTGGCGCTGCGCCAGGACCGGCAACTGGGTGTGGTGGCCTTTCGTGGAACCGACAAAGACGATCCCTCGGACGTGGCTGATGATATCAACGCGCTGCCCGCGCCCTGGGCGGCCGGCGGGAAGGTGCATCGCGGTTTCGCGGGCGCCCTGGCCGATGTGCGCAGCGAAGTTGAGCGCGCTCTCCAGCCGCTGCAATGCCGCCTGCTCTTTACCGGTCATAGCCTGGGGGCGGCGCTGGCGACTTTACTGGCAGGGGTCAGGGCGCCGGCGGCGTTGTACACCTTCGGGTCGCCGCTGGTGGGAGACTCGGACTTTGTGGCCACTCTGAGCGGTGTGAAGAGTTATCGCTATGTGGACTGTACCGACATCGTTACGCGAATCCCACCCGAAATCCTGGGCTACAGACATCTCGGCAGGCCTTACTACATCGCTCAGGACCGCAGCATAAGTTTTGATCCGGGAGAATCTTTCATCCGCAAGGACCGGACAGAGGCTTTCCTCGAGTATCCGCTGAAATACGAGCCGTGGCGAAAAGAGAACGTTGCAGTCCGTGAACTGGCTGATCATGCGCCGGTCAATTATGTTTCGGCGGTCACGGCAGCCCCGCCCCCGGCCTGACCGGGCCCCGCGATCAATCCTCTGCGCTGAAGGACGCAAAAAAAAGAGCAGGGCTGGTTGGCCCTGCTCCCAAGGACGGGGCAAGCGTCTAGTTCCTCGTTACATATACCCAGGCTTTAAAAAGCGCTCCGGAATCGTCCTTGCCCTGTACGGCAATGCGATGCGTCCCCACGCTCAGCTTCACAAACGTATCGGCGGTGCTGCCGGACGTCTGGTATTTGAAAACACCGTCTACAAAGACCTGCGTCGCCGTTACCGGATAACCGGAGAAGGCCGTTCCGATCACGTGCACGGATGAGTTGGTCGTGCTGGTAAACGTCGGGCTGGTGATGGTCACATACTGCGGGTTCACCGTAACGGTCTGGGTGGCCGTGGAAGACGCTCCCAGGTTGTCCGTCACCGTGGCTGTGACCGCGTAAGTCCCGGCGATCTTGTACTGGTGCGTTGCCGTGGCTCCCGCAACGGCAGCCGAGCCGTCCCCGAAGTTGATGCTGCTGGAAGCAATGCTGCCATCGGGGTCGCTTGCTCCCGACGTGCTGGCCGTGACCGCGCCGCCGGCCAGGATCGAGCCGGCGCTCATGCTCAGCGCCGCGATTGGCGGCTGGTTGGCCACGCTGATGGAGACGCTGGTCAGGAAGTTGCGGCCCGAACTGTCCCAGCCCTTGACGGCCATCTTGTGGGTCCCCGGCGCGACGGTGACATTGGTGTCAAGATTTTGCGACTTCACCGTATAAACCAGCGTGCCGTCCAGGTAGATCTGCATGGCCGTGACCGTGTAGCCCGAGTAACCCGTGGCGGCAACATGCACGGGTGAAGTCAGAGAGCTTGCGGCGGCGCCGGCCACGATGGCCGGCGCGCTGATGATCACCTGCGGCGCCTGCACGCTGACATTTGCGGTGGTGGAGGAAGCCGCCCCCAGGTTGTCCGTAACGGTTGCGGTCACGGTATACGTGCCTGGCGTGGAATAACTATGCGAAGCCGTGGGACCGGCTGCGCTTGTGCCGTCTCCAAAATCGATGGTGGATGACGCGATGGTCCCATCCGGATCGTTCGACCCCGCCGTGCTGGCGGTGATGCTTGCCGGTGCGTAGGCTGAAGTCGTAGTCAAAGCCAGGCTCGCCAGCGGCGGCTGGTTTGAAATGGTCATCTGCGCCCCGGCGGACATCTTGTTGGTCAGTGATGGCTTGCCCGTGGCCTTCACAAACACCGTGTAGTTCCCGGCATCCAGGCTGAACCGGGCCAGGTCCAGGCTGCGCGCGGCCGCCGCCGTGTCCGCCAGCCACATCAGGTTCTGGCCGTCCTGCGAGGCGAAGACGGAGAAGTGGTCAATGGTGTTTTGCTTGCCGGTTATCGCCCAGTTGACGACCGTGCCGCTGACCGAGGTCTCGACGCTCACGCAGTTGTCAATGCCGCTTTCAATCTCCGTGCCCTCTTCGTAGTCGTTCCAGGTCACCACCTGGACGCCGATCATCTGATTCGTCGCGGAGTAAAAATTTCCGGCGTCGGCGATGCTTTCAAGCCAGGTCTGCCCGCACTGCTGGTTGATGTAGCGGTTCGATCCCCACGAAGCCAGGCTATCGTTGAAGCCTTTGTAGATTGACCCCAGTGAATAGAGCGTCGGGTACGACAAGGCAGTCTTGTAATAACTGTTCAGGTAGCCGAGGGAGGCCGGGTCGGTGGTGCTGGGCGATGTAAGCGACTGCGGCGCCAGC
>DATIWA010000100.1:0-4519 GCA_035465515.1 Candidatus Limnocylindrales bacterium
CGGACATTGACCACCTGGTCTCAGACCTTCACCACCGCACCAATCGCGGCAAGACCATGATTACCTAGCTTCACGGCCGGAAACTTTTCAGCGAGCCGGGGTTAGTACTTCTCTGAAAAGAGACTACCTGGAGCGATCATGCCCGCCACTCGCAAAGCATTCGCCCTGCCGGGGCTAGTACTCCTGGCGTTCGTCCTGGCCCTTGCCGCCAGAGAAAGAAATCCCCGCAGCACGCCATCGCCAAATGACGCCGGCATGTCCCAGGACCGGCAGATTGTCCATGCCCTTAACCGATTCACATTTGGTATTCGGCCCGGCGACGTTGAGCGTGTGCGGGCCATGGGCCTGGATAAGTGGTTTGAGGAGCAGCTACACCCGGAGAAGATCAATGACAGCGCCCTGGAAGCGCGCCTCTCGCCATTGCGCACTCTCAAGATGAGCACGCGCGAGATCGTGGAAGACTTTCCTCCGCCACAGGTGCTGAAGGCCATTGAAAACGGCCGCATGAGAATGCCGCGCGATCCCGCCGAACGCGCGATTTATGAATCCCGCATGGCCGCCATGCAGGAGCGCCTCGAGAAAAAGCAGGATGAGGCTGAAAGCGCCATGAAGCCGGAAATGGATGGTCCCGGCAAAGCCATGAAGGGTCCTGCCCAGCCGGACCGGCCGCGGGCCGATGCTGCCGCCGATTCCCTGCTGCAAATGCCGCCGGAGGAACGCTATGAGGCCGTCCTCAAGATGGGCCCGGAAGCCCGGCTGGACACGCTCCGGAACTACCGGGGACCGCGCGCGCTCAAACTGGTGGACGGCATGAAACCCGAGCAGCAGGAGACGGTGGAAGCCATCATCAACCCGCAGCTGGTCGTGGTGGGCGAGCTTTCTCAGGCCAAGCTGCTGCGCGCCATCTACAGCGACCGCCAGCTTCAGGAAGTGATGACCGACTTCTGGTACAACCACTTCAACGTATTCATCGGCAAAGGCCCCGATCGCTACATGATCAACGCCTATGAGCGGGACGTGATCCGTCCGCACGCGCTGGGCAAGTTCAAAGACCTGCTGGTCGCCACGGCCAAAAGCCCCGCCATGCTCTTCTATCTCGATAACTGGCAAAGCGTGGGGCCGAACTCCGAAGTCGCCATTTACGGCGCTGGCGGATTGCGCGGCCGGCGGGGACGCTATCGCCGCATCCAGCGCCCCCGGAAACAGAACAACAACCGCCGCAGCGGTCTGAATGAAAACTACGCCCGCGAGATCATGGAGCTGCACACGCTTGGCGTGGACGGCGGCTACACCCAGAAAGACGTGACCGAACTTGCCAGGGTGCTGACCGGCTGGACGATTGACAGGCCCTTGCAGGGTGGAGCTTTCAGGTTCAACGAACGCGCCCATGAGCCGGGCGTCAAATACGTGCTGGGCCACAAGATCAGGGAGCATGGCGAAAAAGAAGGCATGGAGATGCTGGACGTGCTGGCCCGCCATCCTTCCACGGCAAAGTTCATTTCCAGAAAACTGGCCATGCGCTTCGTCTCCGATAGCCCCCCACAAAGCCTGGTGGACAGGATGGCGAACACGTTCCTGCAAAGAGATGGCGATATCCGGGAGGTGCTGCGCACCATGTTCGAGTCGCCGGAATTCCGGTCACCCGATGCCTACCGCGCGAAGGTAAAAACCCCATTGGAATTTGTGGCGTCCGCGGCGCGCGTCTCCGGAGCTGATGTGCGGAACGCCCTGCCGCTGGCGCAGTTCCTCAATCGCATGGGGATGCCGCTCTACGGGATGCAGCCTCCCACCGGCTACTCCATGCAAGCCGGCGCATGGGTAAACTCATCGGCGCTGCTCAACCGCATGAACTTTGCTCTGGGGCTGGGCTCCGGCCGCCTGCCGGGAACCTCGCTCGACCAGCAGGCGCTGATGCACGGTGAAAATCCTCCCGACGCAAAATCGGCGCTGGCGGTTCTGGAAAAAGACATCCTGGCCGGCGACGTTTCCGCTCAGACACACGCCGTGGTCCTTAAGCAGCTGAACGATCCCCAGGTAAGCCGCCGCAGACTTGACGATCCGGGCCGCGCACCAGATTACGGCATCATCGCCGGATTGATCATGGGTTCACCTGAATTCCAGAGAAGGTAAGAACATGTCCATTACTCGCAGAGTCTTTCTGAAGAATGGCGCGCTGGCCGTGGTTGGGACCAGCGTTGTGCCCGGTTTCCTCACCCGCGCGGTTTACGCCGCCGAGTCCGCCGTGGGGGCATCCGCAAAGCGCCTGGTTGTGCTTTTCCAGCGCGGCGCCGCCGATGGCCTGAATATCGTTGTGCCCCATGCCGAGCAGGCCTACTACAGCATGCGTCCCAGCATTGCCATTCCCCGCCCGCGCAATGGCGCGGACAGCGCGATTGACCTGGACGGCTTCTTCGGCCTGCATCCCTCCATGGCTGCCTTCAAGCCTCTGTGGGACCGGAAGCATCTGGCCATTGTGCACGCCGCCGGATCGCCTGATAACACCCGCTCGCACTTTGACGCTCAGGACTATATGGAATCCGGTACGCCCGGCGTGAAAGCAACGGAAGATGGCTGGCTGAATCGCGCGCTGGCCGGCGCGAATCAGCCGCAAGCCTCGCCGTTCCGCGCAGTCGCCATGGGCGGTTCGCTGCCGCGCACGCTTGCCGGCCCGGTCCCGGCGATTGCCATGAGCGACATCCGCACTTTTGGTGTGGGCGGGCGGGGACGCGGCGCCGAGATCGCCAGCAACACCTTTGAAGCCATGTATGAGCAGTCGGTGGATGCCGTCCTCCACGGCACCGGGGATGAGACGTTTGAGGCGGTCAAGATGCTGCGCTCCGCCGATCCGGAAAAATATAGTCCGGCGCCGGGCGCCAACTATCCGCGTGGACGTTTTGGCGACAGCCTTCGCCAGGTGGCCCAACTGATCAAAGCCAATCTCGGCGTTGAAGTTGCGTTTGCTGACATCGGCGGCTGGGACCATCACGTGAACGAAGGCAGCGTGCAGGGCCAGATTGCCAACGTCACGCGCGAGTTCTCGCAGTCCATCGCGGCATTCTGGAACGACCTTGGCGATCTCGGTGAAGACACGGTGATCGTCACCATGTCAGAGTTCGGCCGCACCGCGCGTGAAAATGGGAACCGCGGCACCGACCACGGCCACGCCAACGTGATGTTTGTGCTGGGCGGCCCGGTCAAAGGCGGCAAGGTCTATGGCCGCTGGCCGGGCCTTGCTCCCGAGCAGCTCTACGAAGGCCGCGATCTCGCGCTCACTACGGACTTCCGCCAGGTGCTGGGCGAGGCGGTGTATCGCCATCTCGGCAATCGCGGCCTCGAAAGGGTCTTCCCCGGCTTTGAGAAAACGACCACGAAAGACTTTCTTCAGTTCCTGGGATAGCGCCTCGGGCCCGGCAGCCCGGTAAACTGTACCAGGCATGTTGGCCCGGGGCGTGTACGATGCTGCACATCACAAACGGCGAATCCGTGGCCGGAACGCTGCGCGAGTCCGGTTTGCCGGGTTCCTCTCTTTCCTGGATTGACGTTTTGCACGATGGACCGGTCCCACAAACTTCTTCGCTGAGTGAACTATCTGACATTCGCGCGCGGGCGCTGGCTGGGTTTGGCTGGGGCGTTTATGACCAGATCCGTGCCCGATTCGCGGAGCGCGACCGCGTGCTGGAGGGATTTGGCAAGCACGAAGAAGTCGTGCTCTGGTTCGAGCACGATCTGTTCGATCAGCTTCAGCTCATTCAACTGCTCGCGTGGTTTTCCGCTCGCGTGCCCGGCCCGGTCCGCCTGAGTCTGATTCAGATCGGCTCTTTTCCCGGAGTTGAGCCGTTCTATGGTCTGGGAGAGCTGAACATAAGCCAGCTCTCTCAGCTCTTCCCTTCGCGTAAAACAGTTTCGCCTTCGCAGCTTGCCATCGGCCGTGAGGCTTGGCAGGCGTTCTGCGCGCCCGCCCCCGGCCCTTTGCTTGAGTTCACCCGGAACGACCTGCCGGAAATGCCCTTCCTTCGCGCCGCGCTGGGGCGATTTTTTCAGGAATACCCGTGGCGCGATGATGGCCTCTCCCGCACGCAACGGCAGGTGCTGATGGCACTGAGCTCTGGCGCAAGGTCCTGGCCAGAAATTTATAACGAGTCGCGCAAGCTGGAGGCGGTCCCCTGGGGCGATTTATCGGTTTATTGGCGCCTGGAAGATCTCATCGCCGGACCCGCGCCCGCGATACAAAAACATGCCGGGCGATATGAGCTTACGGATAGCGGCCGCCAGTTGCTGGCCGGCAAAGCAGATTGGGTGAATCTGCGCGGCGGCATTGATACATGGCTGGGAGGCGTTCACCTCTTCGGGCCGGATGCCGAATGGCGCTGGGACGAGAAAAGCCGGGGCCTGCAGCATTGAACAGGCGCCGATTGCAAAAGAAGAACCGCCGGAAGCGCCGGCGGTTTCATATTTTCAACTGAATCCGGGGAAATCAGAAATGCCCGAATGATTTGGCCACGTCGTTGTAAATGACCAC
>DATIWA010000101.1:0-10329 GCA_035465515.1 Candidatus Limnocylindrales bacterium
TTCTCCAGAACGTTGCCGATGCCGTGATGATGGTTATGATGGCGGTAAATCTCCTCCGCCTGGTCCAGGTTGGCGAACGCGCCGGCGCGGAGCTCTTCATACTGTAGCCGGGAATCCGTGCTTTTCCCGCGCGACGACGCGGCCGACTTGCTCTTACGACGCTTCTCAGCCTCGGTGTCCATCTGCCGGATGATCTGGGCGGCAATCAGCCGCTGCACATAGGCAATATTGGCCAGCGAGCGGGCAAGATTGCGGTGCCGAGGGCTGCGCCTGCGGAAATGTTCAATGGCGCGGGTGAAGAACTGAAGCGCCTGCTTGTACTGTCCCTGGCGGCGAATCATGCGGCCATGCGCTGAATAAATGTTGCCCAACGTCAGGTCATCGTCGGTGGAGCGCAGTGCGGCCTCGGCGTGGTCCAGAATGCGGGTGGCTTCGCGGGTCTGGCCTTTCTGAAAGAGCAGCCAGCTTTCCAGCACACGCATCACAGCAGCCATTTTGGGAAAACCCAGCGCCTGGGCCAGTTCGCGGCCCACGCCGGCGCGCTTCAGCGCTTCGTCATACTCGCCCTTCTTGCGATGGCAGCGCGCATTCCAGAAGTGCGCAATGGCCACTATTTCCTTGTCCTCAATCTCATCCTGGAGCGTAAGCACCAGATCAAACTGGCGCAACGCTTCATCCGGATGATCGCGCAGCAGCGCGAGCAGGCCCTCTGCCATGCGCAGTTGAACGTAATCGCAGACCGGAAACTGTCCGCGCCGGGTACGAGGGAACCTGGCCAGCAGCGCCTCCAGCAGTTCCGGGTCACGATAGCCAATGTCCACCCACTGCGCCACAGCCCCCACCAGAGCTGCCGCGTTGCGTTGCGCAGGATCGAGCGAATCAAACAAATGCGCATGCGAATCCAGCAGCGCGATTCCGGCGCTTACCTGCCGCGTTACCAGATTGTGCCGCAGGTCGGCAAGAAGCCGGTCCGGGATGCCGGAGGCGTTACGGACACGCGGTGCGATGGCCACAGTGGAAGAAATCATATTTGAATTGCCAGAAATGCCAAAATTGCCGTAATTGAAAATCAGGAAAACCTTAACGCTGAGAGGCTGATCAACCCGGATGAAAAGCCAAACGCCCACACCGTAAAAGGTCTCGAGTTTTCCGTTTCGTCCAACTCGTCCGAATCGGACTACTGCATTTGATGCGGGCAGCGGTGCTGACATCTAATCAAATCGGCGGGCACAAGACACCGGTCCGACCAAACACAGAGCAGGAGCCGCAATCATGCAGCAATTCAGCGAAAAGCAGCTTGAGACCCAGTGGGCGAGTGAGGCTCGCTGGCAGGGCGTTACCCGTCCCTATACCGCGAAAGACGTCGTGCGTCTGCGCGGCAGCATCCATGTGGAACACACGCTGGCGCGTCTTGGAGCCGAGCGGCTCTGGAAGCTGCTCCACCAGGAAGATTACGTGGCCGCGCTGGGCGCGCTCAGCGGCAACCAGGCCGTGCAGCAGGTGCTGGCCGGACTCAAGGCCATCTACCTGAGCGGATGGCAGGTCGCAGGCGATGCCAACCTCGCCGGCCAGATGTATCCCGACCAGAGCCTCTATCCCTGCAACAGCGTGCCCAACGTGGTGAAGGAGATCAACAACGCCTTCCTTCGTTCCGACCAGATCTACCATGCCGAAGGCAAGAACGGCATCTATTGGTTCGCCCCCATCGTGGCCGACGCTGAAGCCGGATTCGGCGGATCGCTGAATGCCTTTGAGCTGATGAAGTCCATGATCGAGGCAGGCGCGGCGGGCGTCCATTTCGAAGACCAGCTGGCTTCCGCCAAAAAGTGCGGACACATGGGCGGCAAGGTCCTGGTGCCGGCGCAGGAATTCGTGCAGAAGCTGATTGCCGCGCGCCTTGCCAGCGACATTCTGGGCGTGCCCACTGTGCTGGTTGCGCGCACCGACGCCAACGGCGCCAAACTGCTGACCACGGACAGTGATGTCCGCGACACCGACTTCCTCACCGGCGAGCGCACGCCGGACGGATTCCTTGGCTATAAGGGCGGGTTGGAAGCGGCCATCAACCGCGGCCTGATCTACGCGCCCTATGCCGACCTGATCTGGTGCGAGACTTCCGAGCCTAACATCGAAGAGGCGCGGCGCTTTGCTGAGGCCATCCATGCACGGTTCCCCGGCAAACTGCTGGCGTATAACTGCTCGCCCTCATTCCACTGGAAGCGCAAGCTGGACGATACAAGCATCGCGAAATTCCAGCGCGAACTGGCGGCCATGGGCTATAAGTTTCAGTTCGTCACGCTGGCCGGCTTCCACGCGCTCAACTTCAGCATGTTTGAGCTGGCGCGCAACTACGCCAAAGATGGCATGGCCGCCTATGCCCGCCTGCAGGAGAAGGAGTTTGACAGCGCGGAAAACCATGGCTACACCGCCGTCCGCCACCAGCGCTTTGTGGGAACGGGATACTTCGACGAAGTCACCCAGACCATTGCCCAGGGCGAAGCCTCAACCACGGCCCTGGAAGGCTCGACGGAGAACGAACAATTCGACATGCAGGCGCCCGAACTGCACAAGCCCAACGGACGCCCCAAACTGCAACAAGCTATCTAGCCTGCTTCGCTAGACCAAAGCCCCTGCGCGTTAACCGACGCCAGGGGCTTTGTTTTTGCCGATGCGTTCCAAAGCGCTGGAGACATGCCATGGAGGATGATCCTCTTCGCCTGACGCAGACGGCCCGGCGCGCAAAGCCGCCCTCACCAGCGCTCGAGCGCTCTTTGGGTTATCAGACAAAAAGCAAAGCGCCAGAGGATGGCGCTTTGCTTTTCCAGTTGAATTCTTCTCCTTTTTTACTGTCCCTGGTCATGCGGAACGATCACGCTGGTGGAAGCCAAACCAGGGTTCCCTGCGTTATCGCGGAACTGATGCCAGGCGCCTGATTAGAGCAAAAATGCCGAAGTAATACAGAAGCTGTCCTGCAGAACCCAGGACAAAGGACAGGCGATACACCGGCACTGACAGAGGCTCCGCGCCGGAGAACCAGTGGATTGCCCGATTCACCAGCAAGTAAGGAAGGAGTAAGACAATTGCCGCTGTTCCCTTCCAGTCGCGCGAGTGCACCTGGCTCCAACTGAAGTACCAACCGACGAGAGTCAGGAAAGCCGAGATCGCGAGGAAAAGCACCGCTTTGGCGAGCGACTTCAGCGTATTGGGCGAGGATGGCATATTTTGGCTCCTCACTGCTGCACTGCGTGAAGGGGAGTAAGCTGGCGCGAGCAATTATATAATTCCCGCCAGCGAAGTCACACATAGCTTGCTAACTTTAGTAACTATCCGCCTACAGGATTAAGTTTTACTCATTTTATCCAAACTGGTCCAGGTAAAGTAGGCCGAATCAGTATGACGAACTGCGCAGGCGGAAATAGTCAAGCCATAAGACGCGATAGATACTGGGTGAGATTAGCTACCCCAGCGTCTCCACCAGCAGCCGGGTATCGTCGGAAATGAGGCCGTCCACGCCCCATCCGGCTAGACGCTTCATCTGGCGGGGATCGTTCACGGTCCAGGTCACCACCTTCTTCCCTGCGGCGTGGACCTGGTCCACGAATCGCGGCGAAACCAGCTTGTAATGCGGGACAATGTAGCTGACCGGAAGGATGCGCCAGCGGCGGAGTTGCCAGCGCGTTTGCGCCAGCGCACCCAGCGCAAGCGACCTGTCCAGCGCGTGCAGCCGGCGCAACACGCCAGGCAGGAACGAGGAAACAAAATAATGTCGCGGATGCGTCCGCCGCATGGCCTGGACCACCTGCGGCTCCAGCCCGCGCACTTTCAGCTCAATATTCAGGAAGGCGGTGCGGGCATAGCGCTCCAACACGTCTTCCAGGCACGGCGGCCCGTCATCCTCGCCGCGTGACTTGCAGCTTTCCTGGATCTGCTTGAGCGTGCTGCGGCGCAGGGTGAGCCGGTTCAGTTTGGGATCGTGGCAGAGGATGGCATGTCGGTCGCGGGTGCTGCGAACATCAAACTCGAAGCCATGGGCGCCGTGCTCCAGAGCAAGATCGAACGCAGGAATCGTGTTCTCCGGCAGATATCGGCGGGCGCCGCGATGTCCAAGTAAAAGAAGATGCGGCAACAGGGTTAATCCAGGTCAAAGTCGCGAATACGCGGGCCCTCATCGGGAGTCTCTTTGGCCTTCTTCATGGCCTCCTGGAATTTCTTTTCCAGCAGATCGGCCTTGTTCTTTTCCGCGTCCACCGCCTGGCGGAAGATGGACTCCTTGCGTCCTTCCTGCTCGCGCATGGCCTTGGCCGCCGACTCGAAGTCGGCAAAGGTCTTGGGCTTGATGGGGGCAACATGCGAGATCACCGCTTTGGTCGCGGGATCAACCTTCAGCACCGCGGAGCAGCACGGGCAAGGAACTTCAAAAGGCTCGGGGGAGGACTTGGCCATAATATGAAGATTGTAAGCCTGTAGGCCTGCCAGGGCCAAACCGGCTCAGGAATGCTTGCTATCCATGGGGTCATTCCCGCGCATGTAGGTCAGGTGGATGAGCCACTCGTAGTGAAGCGCCCCAGCGATCCATACGATCGGTGACCAGAAGGCCCCCCAGCCCAGGGAAGTGGAGGTCGGCAGGAAAAGCAGGGCCGCAACCAGGGCAAGAAATCCGGCCGCCTGAAGGACCGCTTTTACCGTCTCTGCCACTCCAGCACCGCTTTGGAAATGACTAGGTCGGCCATGGCTGTTTCTGTCTCCGGGCAAACCATCTAACCACGATGTGCTACGATTTTCAACGGAAAGAACTTATGAATTCGCAGGCGCAATTTACCGATGTCCCCACCGCTATCGAAGAGATCCGTGCCGGACGCATGATCGTGGTGGTGGATGACGAAGACCGCGAAAATGAAGGCGATCTAACCCTTGCCGCGGAGAAGGTCACGCCTGAGGCCATCAACTTCATGGCCAGGTACGGGCGCGGCCTGATCTGCCTGGCCATGACGCCCGAACGCCTCGACTACCTGCGAATCGGGCCGATGACGCGGGAAAACACCTCGCCCTATGGCACGGCTTTTTACGAAAGCGTGGAGGCACGCGACGGCGTAACCACGGGCATCTCCGCGCATGATCGCGCGCGGACGATTCAGGTGGCCATCGATCCCGCCAGCCGCGCATCTGACCTGGTGCGCCCCGGGCATGTCTTCCCGCTTTGCGCGCGCAGGGGCGGCGTGCTGGTGCGCGCCGGCCAGACCGAAGCCTCCGTGGACCTGGCCCGCATGGCCGGGCTCATTCCCGCGGGCGTGATCTGCGAGATCATGAAGGAAGACGGCACCATGGCCCGCGTGCCGGACCTGACCGAGTTCTGCCGCCAGCACGGCATGAAGATGCTGACCGTGGCCGAGCTGATCCGTTATCGCATGGAAAACGAGCGCTACGTTGCCCGGGCCGGCGAGGCCATGTTGCCCACACGGCACGGCGAGTTCCGCATGATCGCCTTTGAGAGCCAGCTTGACGGCGAATCGCACGTGGCGCTGGTACGCGGCGATGTGGAGCACGCCGGCGGGCCGGTGATGGTCCGCATGCACTCGCACTGCCTGGCAGGCGACGTTTTCGGGGGATCACTGTGCGACTGCCACCTGGTGCTCGACCGCTCGCTGGAGATGATTGCGCGCGAAGGGCTGGGCGCGCTTATCTACCTGCACCAGACATCCAAAGGGTTTAACGTGGACGAAGAAAAACGGCTGGTATTTCATCGCGAGCTGCCACAACGAACGACGCCCGCACATCAGAGAAAGACGCAGCGTGATATCGGAGTAGGCGCGCAGATCCTGTCTGACCTGAACCTGCGCTCGATCCGGCTGCTGACCAACCATCCCAAGCGCGTGGCCGCGCTGGAGGGATTCGGCATCGCCATCACCGAACACGTGCCGATTCCGACGGCGAAATCCATTGCCGGCTAGTTCGGCCGCCTGACTACCACCTCATCATCCTGAATGATGAACTGCGCCGGGCACGAGTTCGATCCACAGATGACGGGGATCAAACCGCGCATCTGCCGCCGCGTGATCAACCCCAGCGTGCCGCACTCCGGACAGGCCAGCACCGCCCAGTAAGGATCGTCCTGGTCGCCCACTTCTCCGGCGTTCTCCAGAACAAAGATGCTTCCCGGCTGCATCTGCTCCGGCAGCCACTCCGTCACTATGCTTAGTTGCGCCACCATTCCGTCACCTCCGCATGGTCCCTTGTTTCCATGCAGCACCTGCTGCTTTTGTATGTTGGATGCAAAAGTCCGCGGCTGCCGTCACGAACTTTTGCGCCCGCCGATCCGGCGCAGAGACTGCTTTTGCACCGGACGCCGATTGAAAGCCTCCGTCCTGAGTTCCCGGACTGCATCGCTGAGGCACACCCCCAGCAGCGGCTGGCGGGAGTTCTTGAGAATGTCAATCACCTGGCGCTGGGAGTTCTCAAGGTAAATGCGTTTCCCGTCGGTCAGCAGATGGTAGTCCGCGCCCCTGCTCACTCCCTGCGCCAGCCGCCCTGCAAATTCCTTCTGCAGAAACTTCATGATGCGGCGCACGCGCTGCAGCGGGAAGCCTTTGCGGCGAAGCGCACAGATGACCGCCACTTCCGTCAGGTCATCATGCGAATACAGCCTTCGCCGTCCTTCGCGCCGCGGAACCACGATGCCCCGTTCGTCCCACCACTGGAGCTGGCGAGGCGTGATGCCCGTCAGGCTGACTACCTCGGCTGATGTGAACTGCTTGTCCATTGTCCCCGGGAAATGTTTTAAACATTTCCTGGCCAAAATGTTTGCATCATTTTATGGGTGGTACCGGGGAAGTCAACAGAAATCGAGAGACTCAGGCGGAATAAAGCGCCGTGAGGAAGAGCACAAAGCGGAAAACCTGCATGACGGGAATAGTTGAAGCTACGAACAGCAGGGCTTTGCCCAGGGCAACGGCCCTGCCGTCACCATAAAAGCGCTGAAGCGCCCTGGTCACCCATGCCGCCATCACAAGGCCAGCGAATGTGTAAATCTCATAATCAACAACATCGCCTCCGTGAACGATGAATCCGCATTTCCGCAGGAGCAAAAAAACGGCTGTGGTCCCGCCATAGATGAAGATAAATACAGCAATCATCCAGAGAGCGGAAAAATGGAGCGCGAAAACCAGATGCTCTCCAAAATACCTTCGTTTACGCCATTCCATCCCAAAAAGTACGGCCGCGAAGAGCGGCACCACCAGGAATACGAGCGACCGGGAGTGTATGTCAGCCTGGTGATCAAACCGGCGGGTAAATTCCTCCATGCCGATTCCCTGGCCTGCAGCGCGCTGCTCCGCCATCCGGGTGGCCCATTCCCGGTAAACCATGGTGGAGCGGTAGATGCTGAGAGGCGTTTTCAATCCGCTCCATCCGAGAACGGGGAAAACGAGAAAGTAGAGCAGGTTGGCGATAAAGAACACCTGGAAGGGATGCGCGTAAGGCTTGCGTCTTCCAGCAACGTATTCCGCGCTCAACAAGCCCGGCTTCGAGAACAAGACCCTGAAAGTGCGGAAGATCTTGGAGTCCCAGTGGAACACGATTTCCGCTGCATGTGACAAAAGGTGGCCGATGGAAAGATCATGACGGCTTGGACGCTTTTCTCCGCAGCAAGGACAGAATTTTCCGTCGCACACACTCAGGCAGCTTGGGCACTGCCAGTTCTCGCCTGCCGTTACAGGCGGTTGACCGCTGTCGGGCGCAGCGGCAGGCTCAAGGCCGCTTCCTCCACCCACAAAATGTACGATCTCCAGTTTGTCGCCATTTTTGAGTTCCACCGAATCCCAGGTGCCGCGAGGGACGATCTCCAGGTTCAACTCGACAGCGACGCGGTCCGGCTTCATGCCAAGCCGGGCGACCAGCGCCGACACGGTCAGGCCGTCAGGAAACTCGCGTTGTTCACCGTTGAGTTGGAGGCGCATGCAACCAGTATTCAGGGTTTAGTAGCCAATATTTGGCCAAATCGGCCGACAAAAATAGCGCGAACATGAGACCGCCGCAAGAATGCCGGACGGCAAGCACCAATTGCAAGTAAATGCTAATTACTCTTTGACCTATTTCAATATCCCCTGCCCTTATCCACCTGATTCAGCAGAGGCCTGCCGGCCACAAACCGGTTCAGATTTTCGACAATCAGATCATAGTGCCGTTCCCACAGCATCTCGGTGACGGCGGCAGTATGCGGCGTGATGAGAACATTATCAAGTGTCCAATAGGGCGAATCCACCGGAAGTGGCTCTTCCACAAAAACGTCGAGGGCGGCCCCGGCTATGCGCCTTTGCTTGAGGGCCTCAATCAGTGCCGTATCGTCCACCAGCGGCCCGCGTCCCACGTTCATGAGATAGGAGTCGGGCTTCATCAGCTTGAGCCTCGTCTCGTTAATAATCCCGGTGGTCGAGGGAGTAACCGGCGTGCACAGCAGAACGTAATCGGCCTGCGGCAGGGCCTGATCAATCTGCGCCGGACTGAAGACGGCATCAGCCACGCCCGGTCCTTTCGACACGTCTTCCCGCACAGCAAGCACCCGCATGCCCAATGCCTTGGCAAGCCGCGCGAACTCGCGGCCAATGCCACCCATGCCAACCACCAGAGCGGTTGCCCCCGCTACCTCGCGTGGCCGCGGACGCTCATTCCAAAGCTGTTCCTGGGCCCAGAACTTTTTTGACTGATATTGCATCGCCTGGGGCAGACGCTTGGCCATGGCCAGCATCACGGCAACCGCGTGCTCCGCCACCACCGGACCATGCACGCCCGTGGAGTTGGTGACAATCACATTGCTGCGCATCACCTCCGGGAACATGAGCTGATGCACCGCCGCCGCGGGCGAATGGATCCATTGAAGTTTTTTGGCCGCAACAAACTGTTCCGGACGCAGCGACCAGCCGACAAACACGTCAGTGTCAACAATCTCTTCCGGCACGCCGTCATAGCTTTGCAGCTGAAGAAATCGGAAATCAGGGAATTTCTGTTGCAGCCGGTCACGCAGCCATGAGGGCGCATGCCAGAGTTCGAACCGGTGGTAATGGACGATCAGGATTTTCATGGTTTTGTTGTCGCTTCGCTGCAAACCGCCTGCAAAAACTCGTTATCTCCCGGGCCCCTCTGACCGGCGGCTCGGCGTACAAGCCGGCCTCGCCGCCCAACCACAGTTAATCATAGAGATCACGTCTCAGTACGGACTCTTCTGTACCCGCAAATCTTTTCCCGTCATCTCCACCGGCTGGGCAAAGCCCAGCATGCCCAGTACGGTCGGCGAGATGTCCTGCAAGGAACCATCCGGACGCAACGCAAGTTTCTGAGCATCTTCGCTGACGACAATGAACGGCACAGGGTTAGTGGTGTGCGCGGTGTGCGGCCCGCCGGTTGCCGGATCGATCATCTGCTCGGCGTTGCCGTGGTCGGCGGTGATCAGCATGGCGCCGCCGCGCTGCCTGACAGCGGTGTAGATTTCGCCCAGGCAGGCATCCACCGTCTCAACCGCCTGTACCGTGGGCGGGATCTTCCCCGAGTGGCCCACCATGTCAGCGTTGGCAAAGTTGACGATCACTACGTCAAAAGCGGAATCGGCCGCGGCTTTCACCACCGTGTCCGCGATGCCCTGGGCCGACATCTCGGGCTTCAGATCATAGGTTGCAACTTTGGGCGAGGGCACCAGGATGCGGTCTTCGCCGGGAAACGGCTTTTCCACGCCGCCATTGAAGAAGTAGGTCACATGGGCGTATTTCTCGGTCTCAGCCACCCGCAGATTGCGGAGCTGATGATCGGCCATGACGTTGGCCAGAATGTGCTTGAGGGAATCCGGTTGTACGACAGAAGGCAGGGTGAACTGCTTGTCGTACTGAGTCATGCATACGTACTTCAGGTTCTTCGGCACGCGCTCCCGCGGAATTGTCGCATCCAGCGCTTCGGCATCGGGAAGTTCGCGGCCGCCCTGCGCAGTAAGCCCGCTTTCGCGCGTGAGACAGCGGGTAATCTGGCGCGCGCGGTCGGCGCGGAAATTGAAGTTGATGACCGAATCGTCGTCACGAACCACGCTCAGCGGCTTTCCCTGCGGACCGACACAGACAAAGGGAACAATGAACTCGTCGGTAACTTCGCGATTGTAGGACGCCTTCACGCCCTGCACAGGATCAACATACTCGCCGCCTTCTGCCCGGCCCGCGACCATGGCATCAAAGGTCTTGAGCTCGCGGTCCCACTTTCTGTCACGGTCCATGGCATAGTAGCGGCCGCTCACGGTGGCGACCTGGCCCACGCCGATCTCGCGCATTTTCTGCTGTAACTGTTCGATATAGCCGG
>DATIWA010000102.1:0-8216 GCA_035465515.1 Candidatus Limnocylindrales bacterium
GGGGAAAAACCGTGGTCACTTTCCCGCCCCAGATTTTCTTCACGGCCGTGAGAATGCGCAACTTGTCGTCAATCAAAACATAGTGGTCGGCCGGATACCGCTGCGCGACATCGTCCAACTCGTGCTCTTTATGAATGTAAATCAATACCTTGCCTTCCACCGTTTCGTAAATCCCGGAACGCTCGACTTTGAGGGGCTGAAACACCACGTCACCATCGGTCAGGACCACTGCCTCCCCCCATTGCTTCACGTGCTCGACCGCATCCAGGGAGTCGGGATACAGACGGGTGGCAAAAGGATAGTTGACGAGAAAGTGAGAGACGGTGAGCAGGCTGGGATCGCGCGGATATTGCAGGCGGTAACGCTGGAGCGCGCCAAGGTAGTCAGCGTAGCCCAGCTCCGAACGGAGCTGTTCAAAGAACTCCCAGTAGCGCTGCTGCCGTTCATGGCCGACCTGTTTTTCGAGATGGCGCTGCAGATCGAGCGTGACGCGATCATTGTCGAGCAGAGTGTCGTCTACGTCAAAGAGAAAGGCAATGCGCTTGTCTGCCGGCATATTTCAGCAATGATTGTACTTGTGCGGCGCGCTGCGCTCCAGCGCGAGGGCTTCCTGGATGGACCATTCCGGAGTGCCGCCCGGCCTTCCGGCCACAAGCGCGCCCACGCGGTTTGCGAAGTCGGCGATTTTTTCCGCAGGCCAGGCGGCCCCGATGCCGTGAACAAGCGCAGCAGAGAATGCGTCGCCGGCGCCGATGGCATCGGCCACCGGAACACGGTATCCGGGCGATTCAACGTAATCCTTGCTCAATAGAACGCAGCCTTCAGCCCCGCGAGTCACGCAAACCGTTTCAAGATGAAATGCCGCCGCGCAGTCACGGCAGAATTGTTCCAGAGATCCGGCGCGGATACCGAGCGCGCCGCGCAGATCACCGACCTCGCCATCATTGAGCTTCAGCACGGAGGCATGGCGCAGCAGATCGCGCAGGAGGGCGGGGTGGTGGGAGTCGCGGCGCAGGTTTACGTCATAGAAGCGGCGGGCGGCGGGAGCGGCTGCAAGGACATTGAGCAGGGCATCGTAAGAGGCGGGACTGAGGTTCTGAAGCGTGCCGTAATAGATCCAGTCAGGCGGAGGGGACAGCAGCGACTCCAGTCCGGCCTGATCTTCATCCAAAGCGGGAACATCATAGGCCGCAGGGCGATGAATCACGTATGAGGGCTGCCCGGCCCGGTCCAGAGTCACGCTGACTGTTCCAGTCGGCAGATTGGCAGCGCGCCGCACATAGCGCGAAGACAACCCGAGCTCAGACATCCGGGAAAGAATGCGGTTACCGCGCTCATCGTCTCCGACTGCGCTCACGAAGAATACTTCATGACCAAGGCGCCGGGCGTTGACGGCGAAATTGAGAGGCGCACCCCCGAGGTGCTCTTGATCGCCGACAATGTCCCAGAGCACTTCACCCAGGCTGATGATTTTCATGCAGGCCGCCGGCAATCCCGAATCTGCGGGGTACGGCAGAAGCACAGCCCCCGGCTGGTTGCAGTATACCGGAGCGCGCTAGACCATTTTCAGCAGCCGTACGCGGCGGGACTCCCATTCCTCGCTGGAGAAGATCCGCGGGCCCACCTCGATAAGCCGGGGCAGCATGTTGAAGACAGAAACCGGGGTCCAGTATCCGCCCTCGCGCGTACGCAGCCCTTTTTTGTTCAGCTCGGTTGCTACCAGTGAGACCGAGTAGTCCTGAACGATCAGTTCCATCATCTGAATAAGTACGGCGCGCTCATCAGGGTCTTCCTCCAGCCGGCTGCAGTCTGAGGCCACCCGCAGGCCGTAAGGTATCTCTTCAAACATCACCTGCTCGGATTCCGGCTCACCTTCAATTTCACGCCGCCACTCCATGGCCACCAGCTTCCATCCGGCGTCAGTCTTCTTACGGACGTACTCGAGGTCCACCGAGCCCGTGACCACCTCACGGATGCGTTCGATCTTTGTCATATCTTCCTTCCCCTTCTCCTTGACCAACCGGGAAGCCTGATCCGGTCCCCGGTCAGCTTC
This sequence comes from Candidatus Limnocylindrales bacterium, assembly GCA_035465515.1. GTDB lineage: Bacteria > Acidobacteriota > Terriglobia > Terriglobales > Acidobacteriaceae > Angelobacter. Next base: position 2,054 of record DATIWA010000102.1, read on the forward strand.
CGTACAAATCCAACAGGTTGCAAGCAAAATCATTGCCACTGCAATACCTGCGATAAACGATGGCCCACCTGCGAGATACTGCTTTCCATATCTTCAAGAGAGACAATTTTCTGCCCGCTTGTGGGACGGTCACGTTCGGAAACGAACACTGAATTCCTTTTGGCATTCAACCTCACAGGCCGCCCTCTCATCTACCAACTAAATAACGTTGAGCAACGGAGTGGTCTGTGATTCGAAAACTCAAGTCTGGCGAGTACCGGTTGTACTCACGGAAGAAGAATCCGAAGACGGGCAAGAGACGCAACCTGGGCACGTTTTCCTCCCGGGAAAAAGCCGAGGCGCATGAGCGTGCCGTGCAGTACTTCAAACGTCACTGATAGAAAGGGGATGGTTCATGGCAACGGCAAAGCAGCGTAGCGCCGCGCGGCGCAATATCAAGAAGGCGGCGGCGGCCGCGAAGCGTAAGCGGACGATCGCCCATCTGCCGAAAAAGACGAGAACAGCTTTAGGCAGGCAGGGAGCAAAAGCGGCCAGACGGAAACGCCGCGTCGCTTAGCGGGGCTTACGCGGTTGAATGCCGGGGTTACGAGCATGCTAGAATCCCGCATCCCGCATGAACTCCGTTTCGACTTTGCGCCGCTCCATGAGTCTGGTCCACGCGACGGCGATGGTCGTGGGCATCATCCTGGGCGCATCCATTTTTATTCAACCTTCGGAGATCACGCGCCTGGTTCCCAATGCGCGCGGGCTCATGCTGGTGTGGCTGGCCGCGGGCGCGCTGACCTTCTGCGGCGCCATGGTCTGCGCTGAGCTTGCGGCGGTTTTTCCCGATACCGGCGGCGTTTACGTTTTCCTCAAAAACATTTTCTCCCCGGCCGCAGGCTTCCTGTGGGGTTGGGGCATGTTCTGGAGCATGCATTCAGGAATCATTGCCGCCATTGCCGTGATTCTGGCGCGATACGTGGGATATTTCATTCCCCTGAGTGAAGCCGCCGTCCGAACGGTGGCGATCAGCGCCGTACTCCTGCTTTCCCTGGTCAACTATCTGGGCGTGAAGCCGGGCAGCGCGCTGCAGGTGGTGCTGACCGCGGCTAAGGTCGGCGCGATCGGCGTGTTGGTGGCCGTTCTGTTTGCTTTTGGCCGAAGCGCCCATGTCGCAATAGGAATGCAGGGCGCAAGTTCTGACAGCGCTTCCCCAGGAGCTTACGGCCTGGCTATCGGCGCGGGGCTCTTTGCCTTTGGCGGCTGGCACATGGTGACCTATGCCGCCGGGGAGACGCGGGATCCCCGGCGAACCATCCCCAGAGCGCTGCTGATCGGAACGCTGGTGGTAACGGCCTGTTACATGCTGTTGAATGGGGCTTACCTTTACGTGATGCCGCTTAGCCAGGTGGCAAATTCGGCCCGCGTGGCTGCCGAAGCCACCGAGCGTGTTCTGGGCGCACGGGCCGGAGGCGCGATTGCGATCGCGGTCATTGTTTCCGCGTTAGGCGCGCTCAACGGAATCATTCTGGCCGGGCCGCGGGTTTATTACGCCATGGCCGGGGACGGACTGGCATTTCGCTGGCTCGGCGCCGTTCATCCGCGCCGGCAGACGCCATATCTGGCCATCGCTGCGCAGGCAGCATGGTCGTGCGTCCTGGTGGCGACCAACAGCTACCGCGAGCTGTTCACTCGAGTGGTTTACACGGAGTGGCTTTTCTTCGCTCTGCTGGCGGCCGGGTTGTTTGTATTGCGACGCAAGGCTGCTTACAGCCCGGGCGGGGTCATGGCCAGAGGATACCCGGTGGTGCCTCTGCTCTTTATCGTTGCGTCGGTGGGGATTGCATTGAATCAGATCCGGGCGAACCCGGGAAACAGCATCGCCGGTTTGGCCTTGCTTCTGGCAGGGCTTCCCGTGTACTTTTTCTGGTCGCAAAAGGCCGGGAAGAATGCCCATCATTGACTTTCACGATCATTACTATCCACCGGAGTACATCCAGGCGCTGGAAAAAGGGCCGAGCGCGGTCCGCATAACCTATGACAAAGCGGGCAATCCCTGCCTGCACTATCCCGGCGACTACAACATCGCCGTGCCCGGGCACAGGGACATCAACTATCGCGACCATGTGCTGCAAGAGCAGGGAATTGACACGCAGGTGATCACCCTGACCACACCGGGTACGCATATTGAAGAACCGGCCGCGGCGGTGCGGCTGGCAAAGCTGGTGAATGACTGCTTTGCCCGCGTGGTCGCCGACAAGAAGGGAAAATACGTTGCCCTGGCGACTCTGCCGTTGTGTGATCCTACGGCCTCTGTGGCGGAATTGCGCCGGTGCATGGAGCAGCTCAAGTTTCGCGGCGCCATGGTCTTCAGCAACATCAACGGCGTCGCTCTCAGTGACCAGCGTTTCTGGAAGCTGTATGAGGTCGCGGACGAACTTGGCGCCATCATGCATATCCATCCCACAAATCCTGTTGGAGTGGAGGCCATGCTTGACTACTGGCTGATGCCGCTGGTGGGCTTTCTGATGGACACCACGCTCGCCGCTGCCGGCCTGGTTTTCAGCGGAGTTCCGGAGCGCTTCCCGCGCATCCGCTGGGTGCTTGGGCATCTGGGCGGCGCCGTCCCATATATTGCGGAGCGCTTCGATCGCGGATACGAAGCTTTCAGCGAGTGCCGCAAGAACATCAAGCGGTCGCCGAGCAGTTACCTGAAGGATTTTTATTTTGATACGGTGAATTTCGATCCGCGCGCCCTCGAGTTGGCGGTGAGCTTCGCCGGAGCGGAGCACGTCCTGGCCGGAAGCGATTTCCCGCACCAGATCGGCAGTATTCCCAAAATGCTGGAGAGTTTGAAAGACATGCGGGTCTCAGACGAGGACCGGAAGAAGATCCTTGGTGGGAATGCGAAGGAGTTGCTGGGAATTTAGATCACTGCGGACACACTGAGAACAATGGTGCCGCCGAAGTCGCCCTTGATCGCGCTTGATCGGGCAAGCAACATCCAGCACATCTATCCCAGCTTCAGCGGGCGCTCGGTCCAGGCTACGTCCCAGTAGCGGCCAAACTTGCGCCCGTTTTCTTTGAAGGCGCCCACCAGCTTGAAGCCAAATCGCTCATGCAGCCGCTGCGACGCAGGGTTGGGCATCGCGAAGCCGGCCACCAGGCGGTGAATGTCCTCATCCGCTATGGTTTCAAATAGCGCGGAATAGAGTCGGCTGCCCAGCCCCTTGTGCGTGTTGCCGGGCGCGCAGTAGATCGTAGTCTCAACCGTGGTGTCATACGCTGCTTTGGGGCGGAATCGCGTGGTAACCGGCGTAACCTATAACCATGCCGTCCTCTTCGGCCACCAGCAGGCGGTGACGGCCTGCGCCTGCGAATTGTTCGAACCATGGCTTTCGGCATCCGACGGTATATGGTTCCAGATCAAAGGTCACAGGCGAGTTCACGACATAATGGTTGTAAATTTCGGTGAGGCGGGGAAGATCGCCGGGAAGCGCCGGACGGATGAGAATGTCTGCCATAGCGGATTATGATTCCTGGGTAAAGGACGCGTCAATGGCGCATCCGTGAGGCCCGCTCCCACACCGGCCCCCGCGCAGACGTGCTAAAATCGGCGCTTTGCATGCCGCGCAAAGTCTCACTCTTCGTGCCGTGCTTTGTTGATCAGCTCATGCCTGAGGTGGCGGTGGACACAGTTAAGGTCCTGAGGCGGATCGGCTGCGAAGTCAGCTTTCCTGAAGACCAGACCTGCTGCGGGCAGCCGGCATTCAACAGCGGTTTCTGGAATGAGTCGCGCCCCTGTGCCGAGCACTTTCTTCGCGTATTCAAAAATGCTGAAGTCATTGTCTGTCCTTCCGGATCGTGCTCCACCATGGTCCGGGTTTTTTATCCCGAGCTGCTGAAGGACGGTCCTGCGCATGATGAAGCGCTGGCGATAGGCAGGCGCACCTTCGAGCTGTCAGAGTTCCTGGTGAAGGTGGCCGGCGTGACCGACGTCGGCGCCGCCTTCCCGCATACAGTCACCTATCACGCTTCATGCCACGGTTTGCGCGAATTGCATCTGGTGGAAGAGCCGCTGCAATTGCTGCGCGCCGTGAAAGGGTTGAAGCTGCTGGACATGGCTCGCCATGACGAATGCTGCGGCTTTGGCGGAACATTTGCCGCCAAAATGGAGGCAATATCCGTCGCCATGGGGACGTCGAAGGCAGACAACATCGCCGCCAGCCAGGCCGAGTATGTGACTGCCATTGATTCCAGCTGCCTGATGCACGTCCAGGGCATTCTGACCAGGCGCAATATGCAGGCGAAGACGATCCATCTGGCCAGCATACTCGCGCAGGAGGCAGTGGCATGAGCACTCCGGTTGGGCCCAACGCCAGACCCGCGGCGGAAGAAGCGCAAGCACATGATTTCCCCCGCCCAGCGAACCCGGAGAAAAAGTTCATGCATGATGCCGAGGTCAAGGCCGCCGACCTGGAGCATCGCGAGATCATCCGCAAGGGAATGGAGAGCTATGAGGCAGCCCACATGCGCGGCCGCAGCCGGTTTGCCGACTGGGAAGCCGCCCGGCGGCGCTGCCAGGAGATCAAGCGCGAAGCCATCAATCATCTGGATAAATATCTTCTGGAATTTGAAAAGAACGTGATCGCACACGGCGGCCGGGTCTTCTGGGCGGCGACAAGCGAGGAAGCCTGCAAGTACGTCAGCGATCTGGCGGTGAAACATGGAGTGAAGACCGTGGTGAAATCCAAATCCATGGTCACGGAAGAGATCAAGCTGGCCGCGGCGCTGGAGAAGGTTGGGGCGGAGGTCTGGGAGACAGACCTGGGCGAGTATATTGTGCAGCTCCGCAATGAGGGGCCCTATCACATCGTTACGCCCGCGATGCACCTGAACCGTGAGCAAATCGGCGATCTGTTTCGCGCGCGGCTGGAGCCGGACCTGAGCAACGATCCTCAGGAACTCGTGGCGGCGGCGCGGCGCAAGCTGCGCAAGGCATTCTTCGCCGCCGAAATGGGAATCTCCGGCGCGAACTTTTTGATCGCGGATGCCGGTTGCATCGCCATCTCCACCAATGAGGGCAATGGCCGCCTCAGCACCAGCGTTCCGCGCATTCATGTGGCTGTCACGGGGATTGAGAAAGTGCTCCCGCGTCTGGAAGATCTGGCCACCTTCTGGCCCGTGCTCGCCACGTCGGGCACCGGCCAGCCGATTACGACCTATGGAACGCTCGTAGGCGGGCCGCGGCGCGCGGGCGAAGCCGACGGGCCGGATGAATTTCACGTTGTGCTTGTGGACAACGGGCGCAGCAAACTGCTGGCGCACCCGGAAGAACGAGAAGTGCTGCACTGCATTCGCTGCGGCGCTTGCCTGAACATCTGTCCGGTATTCCGCCATATCGGCGGACACACCTACGGAACGCCGTATCCCGGCCCCATTGGCAGCGTGCTGGTGCCACGGCTGGAGGGTGAGGCCTTTGAACATCTCTCGTATGCGTCGTCGCTGTGCGGAGCGTGTACCAGCGTGTGCCCGGTAAAGATTGATCTGCACCATCACCTGCTTCATAACCGGCGGGATTTTGTGAACGCCGGGCACTCCGGCGCAGGCGAGCACCTGCAGTTCTGGCTGTGGCACGCGGCCATGCTAAGTCCAAAGCTATTTGCCGTGTGCGGGTGGCTGGCGCGGAAGGGCCTGAAGGCGATTCACGCACTGGGGCTTACCGGAACCCTGCTGGACCCCCTGCGGGTCTGGAACCGGCGCCGCGCACCTGTGCCATTACCGAAGAAGTCGTTTCGCAAGCAATGGAGAGAAGGCCTTGGCAAGCAATAGCGGCAGCCGCGATCTGATTCTGGAGCGCATACGCGCGGGGCTGCGCGCGCCCGTGGTTGGATCTCAGGAGCCCGCACAAGGCGGTATGATCTTTGCCCCGGTGGAAAATATCCTGGAGCGTTTTCAGCAGGAGTGCAAGGCCAACCTGATGGAACTCACGCTCACCAGCGACGAACAGGCCAGCGCTGGGCAACTGGTTGCCGTGCTGGATTCGCTTCCGGAAGGGGAGATCTTTCTTCAGGACTCGCCTGTGCTGCGCCGGTTGATCGAGCGTGCGCGAACTGCGCGGCTGATTCGCTGGTCCAGCGAAGGCGCGCCCCGGGAAGCTTCACAGGCGACCGTCAGCCTG
>DATIWA010000103.1:0-5791 GCA_035465515.1 Candidatus Limnocylindrales bacterium
ATGGGTAACGGCGCGCCCGGCGGAGTACTGGAAGGACGCGCTGGTCCATCGTCCGGTGGCCTGGACGCAAATGCGCCAGTCGTTTCTGGGGCACGTTCTGGCGGTGCTTGCCGTCTACTGGATCACCTTGCTGTGGATCAACCGTCCGCAGGTTCTACCGCAGGAAGTTCGGCGCACCACCATCACCCATTACGAATTGTCTGAATACCTGCCGGCGATTACTCCCAAGCAGGAAAAGCCAGCGCCGCCGGTGCGTCGCCATGCCCAAAAGGCTGATCCGGAGCATGCGCCGCAGGAGATCGTTTCCATTCACATGGACCACAACAGCACGCGGCAGACCATCGTGCAGGCCAATCCCAACCTGCTGACCCAGGACGTGCCTTTGCCCAACATGGTCATCTCCACTGTGATTCCTGGCGCGCCGGTAGCGGCCAGCCATCCCTTGCAGAAGCTGCCGCTGGACCTTCAGCAGCCGGTTGCGCCGGCAGAGCAGACGGTGGAACGCAACGTCAGCCGGTTGATTTTCCCGCTGGCGGCGCGACCTGAAGTTGTGCCGCCGGCGAATGCGGTGGCCGCGGTCCGCAGCTTGCCGCAACTGCCGCAGGTCACGCCTGAAGTTGTGGCGCCCGCCGGGCGGATTGAGGCGAGTCACGCAATGACCAAACTGCCGGATGAGAGGCCTGCCGTCATCGCCCCGCCGAGTGCGGTCGCGCAAATCCATGCGGTCCCGCTGTTGCCGGCAAAAGGCCCGGTGGTGATACCGCCCAGCGAGACTCCGGTCGCGCGCAACACTCGCCGCTTGCGGATCCCGGTGCAGGCGCCCGAAGTGGCCCAGCCGGCCGAGCCCATCGCTTCACGGCGAACACTCGCCGCGTCCCTTCCCATGAGCGCGCCGGAAGTTGTTCCGCCGCCTGCTCGGGCCGTAAGCCGGAGAAATCTGGAGCGGCTCGGAGTTACAGCGCAGGCGCAGACGGTTGTGCCGCCACCGCCGCCGATCGCCAATGGAGCAGGGCCTGAACAGGAGAAAGCAATGGGCCAACTGCTTGCGCTGAATGCGCGGCCGGTCGCGCCGGTTGGGCCGGTGAGCGTACCGGAAGGCAATCGTAAAGGAGAGTTTGCTGCCGGTCCTGAAGGCCGCCCGAATGCCAGCGCAAGGCCGGAGATCAAGGAAGGCGAAGGTCCCTCTGCGGCCAGAGACGCAGGAAAGGCGGCGGATTCGCCTGACATTTTTATCGCGCCGCCGCCGATTAAGGTTGCCGCGAATGCCGTCGTTGCCTTCCCGCCGGAGCCGGCAAGAGTGACGGCTTCGCCCGACCGCGCTGATCTTCGTTCTGACCGGATTGACAATCAGATCTTCGGCGCACGCCAGCGGTACTCCATCCGCCTCAGCATGCCCAACCTGAATTCCGCCATGGGAAGCTGGACCATGCGCTTTGCCAAACTGAACTCAGCGCCGGGACAGGAAGAGAACATCAGCGCGCCGGAGCCGCTCAGAAAAGTTGACCCGGCTTATCCGGCCTCGATGATGGAAGACCGGATTGAAGGCGTTGTGGTGCTCTATGCGGTCATTCACACAGACGGAAGCGTAGGCGACGTGCGGGTGCTGGAGGGATTCGACCCGCGGCTCGATCAGAACGCCTGCTCCGCGCTGCGCTTGTGGCGCTTCCGTCCGGGCACAAAAAACGGCGTGCCTATTGATGTGGAAGCCGTGGTGCGAGTGCCGTTCCGGGTGGCCAAACGAAGTTATTAGCGCGGCTTGTGGACGGGCGTGTCCTCGGCAAAGAACTCTTTGATCTCCGCCACGCTCTTCTCCAGCCAGTGCTCTTTGTAGTTTTCCACGGTCATCAGAGTGCGCGGCGCCATGCGGTCAACGTACATGGCCCCGTGCAGGTGGTCAATCTCATGCTGAAGGATGCGCGCATACCAGCCGCCGGCCTCAATCACGCGCTGCTCGCCTTTTTCATCCAGGCACTCCACGCGGACCTGCCGCGCGCGCGGCACCAGCGCCATGAGTCCGGTGAGGCTGAGGCAGCCCTCAAAAAATTCGGTTCGCTCTTCGCTTGCCACCGTCAGTTTGGGATTGATGATCACGTGAAAAGGAACGGGCTTGCGTTCGCGATCAGCAAGCTGCTGCGGCGTCCAGTCTTTGGTGTATTCACGGCGGTCTTCGATCACGGCGAGCTGAAGTCCCCGGCCCACCTGCGGCGCGGCCAGGCCCACGCCCGGAGCGCCGTGCATGGTCTCTTTCATTTCCGCGATCAGCTCGCGGATCTCCCTGCTGCGGATCTCATTGGGGCGCAGCGGGCGCGCTCTCTTTCGCAGCACAGGTTCGCCGGCTTGCACAATGGTCAGCAAGAAAAGCTCCCTTGGGCAGGTCTAAAAATGCCTATTGTACAGACGCCCCGGCCGGCCCGATCAAACTCAGCCCATCAGAAATATTTTGTAGGCCAAAAGAGTTGCCACCATGGCGGCAGCCACCCAGACCGCGACCTTATGCCTGCCCGCGAAGAAGAAGCCCACGGCAACCGCCGTAAACAAGGCGGCAATCAGTTCACCGCGAATGAATGGTTCCACCATGGCCAGAGTCAGGGCGTGGCCGTGCACATACTTCAGCCGGAAATACTCGGCCGGCAGCCGGATGAGCACCAGCAACTGGACTGCGATGCCGGCCTTGGCCACGCGTTCCGCGCTCCAGCCGCTCACGCTTCGCTCCAGACGTGTCCGGCGCGGGCGGCACATGCAGGAAAGTTTTCAATGGACCAGGCCATGCGCGACCATTGTAGCGGCATTGATCACGGGTGCGCTCTGCGGGAAAGAGGTAGGGGCGGTATTACAACCGCCGCCCCCTTTTAACACCGTTGAATGACTGCGAATAACCCGGCACAAAATCGCCGTGCAAGGGAGGCATACTCTACCACCGTTTTTTGCGCGGGCATCATTACCTGCGGTCATGCACTTTGCAGACTTGCATGCGCCGGATGCTGCACTTCAAGGGGAACACAACTCGTACTTGGCCCAAAGCGAGCGGGGGATGGACTCTCATAAATTTTGGTCGGGGCCTTCAGTAATCTTCATTCCCGCAAAGCTTGGTGCCATGATGTCGGCATGCCGCACTTTCCCCAAGTCAACAGCAAGAAGCGTTCGCCGCGTGTGCGTGTTCCGAATGACGAGATGATCCGGTTCAACATCAACGGACAAATTGTGCCGGCGGTTCTGCAGAAACTGTCGCTTACCGGCGGCCTTGCAGAATTCCCGCAGCATGTGCTGGCCGGCCATATTGCAGAAGTCAAACTGAACACCACGCAGGGCCCGGTCAGCGGGCTGGTGGAATTTCTGCGCCAGCAGAAGAACGGCGCCACCCTGCACCCCTTTCGTTTTATCGCGCTGGGAGACGGCGACTACAAGCGGCTGCACAACACTCTGGCTCTCATGCGCAAACTGGGGCTTGGCGAAGACGTGAACTAAAGTTCGTTGCGCCCGCCGAAGAGCTCCCGTACCGCATCCCAGGCCTCTCCAGAGACAACCGCCTTTCATTTGTGTTCTCATAAGGGCATTGCGAAAACGACGAATCGCAAAGGAGATGAGTCTCGAATGAAGCAGATCAGGTATTTCCTAACATTTGCGGTGTTTGCACTGGCGCTGGCGGCTTTCGCCCAGCAGGGGCCGCACGGGCAAAAAGGCGAGCCTCACCACGGCCATATGGGCCAGGGCATGCCCAGCGTGGACGAGCATGTACAAATGCTCTCTGAAAAACTGGGACTGACGGACGACCAGAAGTCCAAGATCAAAACCATCCTTGAAGAACATCATGAGCAGATGCAGGCCGTCATGAAGGACCAGTCGCTCAGCCGCGAGGAGCGGAGGAACAAGATGCGCAGCATGCATGACGCAATCCACAGCAAGGTGGAAGCTCTGCTGAACGACGATCAGAAGAAGAAGCTGGCTGCCGTGGAGCAGGAAATGCGCCAGGAGCACGGCGCCGGCCATCATCATCACGATCATGGCGCGAAACCGCAGGACGAGAGCTCGCCTAAATAGGCGTTGCCTGTCCTGGACCGGAGGCATCCCAGCGCGGGATGCCTTCTTTTTTGCCCTGGTTGCAGCAGCCACTTACGAATAATTTGCGGGCAGCAACTCGCTCTTTTCTACCCTCCCCGTGGCGCGAGTCAGCATCTCAGAGACAATTGGCCGAATACGTCGAGGAGTTCACATTCCATGAATACCATCAGGAAAACAATTTTACTCTGCACCGCTCTGCTGGCCGCGGGAGCTTTAGCAGCACAAACCCCCGCCAGCCCTGCCATGGGACAGTCGGGCCAGTCAACCCAGCCCGGGCAGCAGCAGGAGCCGCAGACCGGAACGCAGCCGGGCCAGACAGCACCCGGAACCACGCAGCCTGGACAGCCGGGACAACAGCCGCAAGCTCAGCAGGCCGGACGTCCTACCATCGACGATCAGGTCAAGATGCTTACTCAGGACTTGAACCTGACTCCTGAGCAGCAAACCAAAATGCGCGGCGTGCTGGAAGACCAGCACAAGCAGGCAATGACGATCGTCAATGACACCACGCTTTCGCGCGACGACAAGGTCCAGAAGATACATACGCTGCGTGAAGGAACAATCGCCAGGGCGCGCGCGCTCCTGAATCCGGACCAGCAGAAGAAGCTGGATGACATGCTGCAGGAGAGCGATCGCCTGCACCCGCAGGGGCCGAACAATGCGCCCAGTGGCACCACGTCTCCAGGCGGCACGCCGCCCGGTTCCACGCAACCCGGCAGCACGCCGCCGGGCAGCAATCGTCCTCCACAGTAGCCCCTGCAAAGCTGCGGGCAAAGCAGCAATTCGGTCCTGTCTTTTCGGTAAAATGCTGGGCGCGCCGTCGCGGCGCGCCGGCATGAAACCCAGCATGAGGCCAATACGATTCCGCTGCATCGCCGGATTGCTGCTGCTCATGGCTCCCGTCATTGCCCGGTCTGGCCAGAAACCACAGTGGTGCCGTGATCTTCCCCGCCCTGTTTACGGAAAACTCAACAGAGTCCCGGTCCCGGACAATTGGTTCCAGGTCTATCTCGTGCGGCCGGGCGTGTTTGCCATCTACGAACCGCGCCAGTCGGAAGAAGTCATTTCCTATCTCATCACCGGGAATGATCGGGCGCTGCTGTTCGATACCGGCATGGGCATCAGCAATATCAGGAAGCTCGCGGAAAGCTTGACCCGGCTTCCCATCCGCGTGTTGAATTCACATACGCATAACGACCACGTAGGGGACAACTGGCGTTTCTCTGACATCTACGGCATGGATACGGACTTCACGCGCATGAACGCAAAAGGTTCCCGAAGCGATGCGCAGGCGGAGATTGCGCCCGGCCAGATCTGCGGTTCGCTGCCCGCGGGTTTCGATGCGCGGTCTTATTCAACCCGGCCTTTCCACATTACCCGCTGGCTGCATGATGGCGGCAAAATTGATCTGGGCGGCCGCGTATTGCAGGTGATCGCCACGCCCGGGCATACGCCGGACTCCATTTCGCTCCTCGACGCAGGCAACGGCCTTCTCTTCACCGGAGACACCTATTATCCGGGGCCGATCTTTCTCTACCGCCCTGAAACCGACCTCGACGCCTATGTTGCTTCCTTGAAAAAGCTGGCGGCGATGGCCCCCCGTTTGCAACTGCTGCTGCCGGCGCACAATGTCCCGGTTGCCACCCCCTCTGACCTGGCGCGAGCGCTGGCGGCAATCGAGGCCGTGCGTTCGGGAAAGGTCCGGCCGGTCATTGAAGGAGAGAAAAGGGAG
>DATIWA010000104.1:0-3950 GCA_035465515.1 Candidatus Limnocylindrales bacterium
CCAGGGACGCAAAACGGGCCTTTGAAAAGGCGGAAAAGGCGATCTCGCAGAAGAAGCTGGAGCAGGCGGAAAAGGAGTTGAACAAGGCGGTAAGCAAATATCCACAGTTCGCCACGGCGTGGTGCCTGCTGGGCGACCTCCACCAGCAGAAAAACAATCTGGAGCAGGCCGCGCAGGAATACGAGAAGGCCCTGGCGGCCGATCCGCAGTACGTGAACCCGGTTTACGGGCTGGCGATCATCGCCGTCCAGGAGAAGAAATGGGAAGAGGCGGTACGCCTTACAGCCCAGGTGGCGGGGATGAACGCGTATGCCTTTCCCGCGGCATATTTCTATAATGCCGCTGCCAACTACAATGCCGGAAGAATTGACGCCGCAGCCGAAAGCGCAAACAAATTCAAGTCAATCGATACGGGGCACCGTCATCCCGAAGTCTCTCTGCTTCTGAGCCAGATCATGCTGCGCCGTCAGGATTACGGCGGCGCGGCGCGGGAGATCAGGGAATATCTTGCCATTGTTCCCAAGGCGCCAAATGCAGCCGAACTTGCCCGGCAGGCCAATAGCTACGAGCAGTTGAGCATGGCGAAAAAGCGTTAACAGCGGCGGCGGGCGGCAACAGCCTTCATCCGGCCCGATGAATTTGCTTTTGCATCTGGCATTTTTGCGGAGTTCGCTTTACCATCGCCCAAGTGCCTGCTGACGAGAAAAAAAGAGAGCGGGAGCGGCTGGTTTCGGCCGTTCAGGCCGAAGACGATGCTTCCTACGAGCTGAAGCTGCGGCCGCGATACCTGCGGGAATTCATCGGGCAGAAGAAAGTAAAAGACAACCTGCAAGTGGCCATTGAGGCAGCCAAGTCCCGGGGCGAGGCGCTGGACCACGTGCTGCTTTACGGGCCGCCGGGGCTGGGCAAGACCACGCTGGCAACGATCATCGCCAACGAAATGGGCGTGGCCTACCAGCAGACCGCTGGGCCGGCCATCCAGATCAAGGGCGACCTCACGGCGATCCTCACCAACCTGAGCGACAAGCAGATCCTGTTCTTTGACGAAGTCCATCGTCTGCAGCCGGCGCTGGAGGAGATTCTGTACTCCGCGCTGGAAGACTACAAACTGGACATCATCATCGGCCAGGGGCCGTCCGCGCGCACGCACACCATTGACGTAAAGCCGTTTACATTTGTGGCCGCCACCACGCGAGCGGGACTGCTTTCCGCGCCGCTGCGGTCGCGTTTTGGGATTCTGCTGCGGCTGGAGTTCTATAGTGCCGAGGAACTGAAATTTGTGGTGGATCGCTCGGCGGAGATCCTGGGAGTGGAAATTGATGGCCAGGGCGCCGAAGAGCTGGCCGGCCGGGCCCGTGGGACGCCGCGCATTGCCAACCGGCTCCTGCGCCGGGTCCGTGATTTTGCCCAGGTGCGGAGCCAGGGAAGAATTGACAAGGCGACCGCGCAGGCCGCGCTGGAAATGCTTGAAGTGGACAAGCACGGGTTTGATGAGATTGACCGCAGATTACTGCTGGCCATCATCCAGAAGTACAATGGCGGTCCTGTCGGCCTCAATACGCTGGCGGCCGCGCTGGCGGAAGAGCCTGAGGCCCTGGAAGAAATCTATGAGCCATTTCTGATCCAGATCGGATTCCTGGACCGGACGCCCCGCGGGCGGGTGGCCACCAAGCTGGCCTATGACCATTTTGGAATCCACTATGGCCGCCAGTCCGGGCTGTTCTGAAAATGGATTGAGTGGATTACCTCCTTCCAAACCCGGGAATTTTAAGCTAGGCTTTTAGCTTCCTTTCTAAGCTTGCGCAATGCGTGGAGTCTAAGGTTTGGGGCCGCGAAATTCGATCTCATGTTGCCGCCCAGCCGCGGGCCGAAAGGCCGCAGTGCGGGACCCTTGGTCCATGAAAATCATTCTCGGCGCAGGCGCGTTTCTTCTGGTGGCCTGGGCAAGCGCGATCGCGCAGAAAAAGCCACAGGCCCCGGCAACGCCGATCCTTGCCAGCGAGATCAGTTCCCTGCAAGTGCCCCGCCTCCAGAAATCCCCCCGGCTGGCCGATTTCCAGGACATGCGCCCCTCCAGCGAACTGGCGCAGCAGATGCTTCGCATTGAGAAATTCGTGCAGCGCGACCCGAGAGACGGCGCGCCGGTGTCCCAGCGGACACAAGCATACGTGGGATACACGGACAAGCATCTATATGTGATCTTTCTGGCGTTTGACTCCCAGCCGCGCCTGATCCGGGCGCGCATGCTGCACCGCGAACAGATTGACGACGACGACCAGGTAGGCATGTTCCTGGATACGTTCCATGACCACCGCCACGCCTACATGTTCTACTCCAATCCGTACGGAGTGCAGCAGGATGCGCTGTTTTCCGAGACCGGCGGACCCGATCTTTCCTTTGACACGGTGTGGCACACGCAGGCGAAGATCACCGGGCAGGGCTACATGGTTGAGTTTGAGGTGCCCTTCAAGTCATTGCGGTTTCAGCCTTCGGAATCCCATACGTTCGGAATCCTGCTGGCAAGGGTCATCCCGCGCAACAGCGAACGCGCCTACTTTCCGGAGAACTCAAGCCGCTCGCAGGGATGGCTGGTGCATGAAGGCGATATCAAAGGCTTTCATGAAATCTCACCCGGGCGGAACATGCAATTCATTCCCTACACCTCGGTAGGCGCGTTTCGCGCCCTGGACGAACGCGACCCCGCGGGAAACCGCTTTACCGGAAAACACGTGCAACCGAAAGAGGGACTGGATTCCAAGGTCGTGATCAAGGACAGCCTGGTATTTGATTCGACCATCAATCCTGACTTCGGGCAGATCGAGTCCGATGAGCCGCAGGTGACGGTGAACCAGCGGTTTGAGGTATTCTTCCCGGAAAAGCGGCCGTTCTTCCAGGAAAACTCCAGCTATTTTGCGACACCCATGTCCATGGTATTCACCAGACGGGTGGTGGACCCGCTGTATGGAGCGCGCCTGACAGGGAAGGTGGGGCCGTGGGCGATCGGCACTTTTCTGGCAAATGACCGCGCGCCGGGAAAGAGCGTGATCGCGGGAGACCCCCTGTTCGGAAATGACGCTTATTTCGGCGTGTTCCGCCTCAACCGCGAGTTCGGCGAAGGAAACAGCCTGGGATTCATCTACACGGACCGGGAGCTGCATACGGGGCCAGGCAGCTTCTGCACGCTGACGGAATGCCGGGTCGGGTTCAATCGTGTGGGTGGTTTTGACACCCAGATAAAAATCAACCAGAACTGGCGGCTCAACGCGCAGGCGGTCACCAGTGAGACCAAGTTCAACGATGGCGGCCGTACCGCCGGGCCCGCCTACCATGTGTTTGCCCAGCGCAGCTCCAGACGGTTCGAATTCAACGCGACGTACGAGGACATCTCACCCGGGTTCAGCACGGAAACAGGATTTGTTCCGCGGACCGACATACGTCAGATGAATAATTTCCTGGGCTATAGTTTCCGGCCGGAAGGGAAAGTGCTGACGGCACACGGACCAAGGGTGGGTGTGCAGTCTTTGTGGGACCACAATGGGACGCGGCTTGACTATGCCGTGCAGCCGGAGTACGAGTGGGACTTTCAGCGGCAAAGCTTTCTGGCTGTCTTTACCGCGCTGGAACACGAGCGACTGCGGCCGGCTGATTTTTCCGCGCTGCCGGCCAACCGGGATTATGCCCATGTGGTGGGCGGAATCTCTGCCGCCACCCAGTATTTCAAGTGGTTGAACATCAACGGAGAGATAGACGGGGGCACGGCGACCAACTTTGTGCCGCGAAGCGGCCCGCCGGTGCTGGTGCGTTCCAACAGCGCCCAGGCGCGGGCCGTGGTGCGTCCGAGCAAGGGACTCACCATTGAAAACACCTACCTGATGAACCGCCTGATGGACCTGGACACGGTCCTGAGCATCTTCAACAACCACATCATGCGGTCGAAATGGAACTACCAG
>DATIWA010000105.1:0-10902 GCA_035465515.1 Candidatus Limnocylindrales bacterium
CATCAACCCGCCCATCACTCATCGCGATCTTCTCCGTCATGGAATAAACGCGATTCGTGGATGCAATCAGCGTGGTGCGGTCCGGCGTCACCAGCCCCCGGGTGATCGCTCTGCCTGCCTCCATCAACTCCGACGCAATCACCACATCCACCTCGCCGGGAACAGGCATCAACGCCATCACTGGATCTTTGCCGGCCGCTTTGGCTGGTCCTTCAGGAAACAGTTCCACGTAATAGATCGTCGCCCCGGTTCGCTGCGCAACGCCCGGCACCGACGTTGTTTGGGCCAGGTATCCGCAATGCTCAGCCAGGTCCACAATCCAATCAGCCAGAACTCCGCCGCCCTCTCCCCCCATGGCCAAAATGGCAACGGTGATGAACCGGGGCGCTGCAACAGCGCCGTCCGGCAGCACGGATTGTGATAGCTGACTGGCTCCCATGTTCCTGTCTTCCCGGTTCAGGCTGTGATCCTCGCCAGACGGCGATCAATGCGCTTTTGCAGCAGTCCGATCACCCTGCTCCTGACCCGTGCCTTCCAGTTGTCCCACCATGTGGGGTTGGAAATCACCTCAGCGCGGAAGAACGACGGACACAGCCTGGCCGCGTGCGCCACTTCACCGCACAGACCGCACCCCACGCAGCTGTCAATCACCGTCGCTACCGGGTCCTTCCGCAACGGGTCACGGCTCGGCTGGATGGTCAAAGAGGGACATCCGGAGAGGCGAATGCAGGAGTGGTCGCCGGTGCATGTGTCGGCATCCACGCCGAACCGCTCGCGCACCACGCGTTTGCCTTCCTCCATCCGTTTTTTCATCAGAGGCTTCACTCGCCGCTGCTGGTTCAGCGAGCATTCGCTCTGTGCGACGATGACCTTGGGCCCTTTTTCTTTCGTTGTCAGGGCCTCCTTGAAGACGTCACGCATGCCCGCCACGTCATAGGTCCGGGTAATGGTCCTGACCCACTTCACTCCTACGCCGCGCACGGCATCGGCAATGGAAAGCCGCGTGGTGCGAATCGGGTTCTTCGCCTGCGACGAAAGAATGTCCTGGCCGCCCGTTGCCGCCGTATAGCTGTTGTCCACCACCACCAGAACGCTGTCACTCTGGTTGAAGACGGCGTTGCCCACGCCGCTGGTCAGTCCGTTGTGCCAGAATCCGCCATCGCCCATAAAACTGATGGTGCGCTTCTCTGTCTCACGGGTGTTGAAGGCCGCGTTGCTGGCCCACCCCAGGCCATAGCCCATGGTGTGCGCTCCGATGTTGAACGGCGGCAGAATCGAGAACAGATGGCATCCGATATCACACGCCACGTGATGCTGCCCCAGTTCCCGCTCCACCAGCTTCAGTGCGGTAAAGATCGGGCGTTCCGGGCATCCGGTGCAGAAGGATGGCGGCCGTGGCTGGACCTGGTTGATTACCGGCAGCGGGTCTGGTTTGACCGCGGGCTTTGCGAGCTTGGGCAGATGCTTCTGATCAACCAGGGCCGGAGCGTAGTTCTCGATGAATTTCAAAATGCCCCTGGTCACCACGGCGGCGGTGTATTCGCCGGCCATGGCCAGCACGTCCTTGCCATGCACCTTCGCCGGCAGTTCAGCCTTGCGCAGAATGGCATGCAGGTTCTGCTCGATGAAGTCCGGCTGGCCTTCTTCGATCACCAGCACCGCGCGTTTCCCCGCGCAGAACTTTTCGACCTCCGGCTCAACCAGCGGGTAAGTGACGTTCAGCACGTAGAGCGGCACCCTGCTCTCGCCGAATGGGTCGCACAGGCCAAGCAACTCCAGCGCCCGAACGGTTGCGTTGTACATCCCGCCCTGGAGAATGATGCCGAAATCCTGCGCATCCCCGGCAAACAGCTCGTTGAGCCCGCGTTCCTGGATGAACTTCTGGGCGGCAGGCCACCGCTTCTGGATCTTTTCCTGTTCGTGCAGGAAACTTCCGGGCGGCAGCACCACCCGGCTGGCATCGCGCACCGGATTCTCCATGGCGTCCTTGAGCGTGAATTTCGGACGGACATTGTTCTTCGCGATGAATCGCCCGTGCACGTGGCAGGCGCGGATACGCAGTTCCAGCATGACCGGCGTATTGCTGGCTTCTGAAAGTTCAAATCCCTGCTCCACCGCGCGCACAATGGATGGCAGGTTGGGACGCGGATCCAGCAGCCACATCTGCGACTTCATGGCGAAAGCGTGCGACCGCTCCTGCATGATGCTGGAGCCTTCCCCATAGTCTTCACCCACAATGATCAGCGCTCCGCCGGTAACGCCGCTCGAAGCCAGGTTCGCCAGGGCGTCCGACGCCACGTTGGTCCCCACCGTGGACTTGAACGTGACTGCGCCGCGCAAAGGATAATTCACTGATGCAGCCAGCGTGGCCGCTGCGGTGGCCTCGGATGCGCTGTGCTCAAAGTGCACACCCAGTTCCATCAGGATGTCATTGGCATCCGTGAGCACATCCATTAAATGGGAGATCGGCGCGCCCTGGTAGCCGGCGACGTAGGATATTCCTGACTGAAGAAGCGCCTTGGTTACGGCCAGAATGCCTTCGCCGCGAAACTCCTGCCCATCGCCGAGATAGAGCGTCTGAACTTCTTTCTTGAAAAATCGCTCGGCCATTCCCGCCTCACTGGTACAGTTGTTTCCTGCAATTCCACTACTAAGGGAACCGGGCGCAGCGCTCAGGCCCTCATTGGCCTCTGGTGGAGGACTAGGGCGAAATTCTAGGTCTAAATAATTTATATGTCAAATTTCTTGCCAATTTTTCAGCTCAGGGCTATATTGCTCGTCTCTGCGCAAGGGAGGAGTTTATGAAAAATTGGTCGCTGGTGTGTGTTCTGGGCATGTGTTTCCTTTTGCTGGCGGGTGTGGCGGCTTTCGGCCAGACCATTACCGCTTCACTGCAAGGTACGATTTATGACAAGTCGGGCGCCGTATTGCCCAAAGCCACGATCACCGTGACCAACACTGAGACCGGGTTCTCCCGCTCCACCACCAGCAGCGACAGCGGCACTTACAAGATCAGTTCCCTGCCGGTGGGCAATTACAAGGTGACCGCGCAGGCAGCGTCTTTCCAGCCGCAAACCCGCGCGATCCCGCTGAGCCTGGGTGATCTTGCCACCGTGGATTTCTCTCTCGCGCCGGGGCAGGTGGAACAACAGGTGGTGGTGACGACGGAAGCGCCGCTGGTTGAGCCCACCAAGACATCCACCGACTCCGTCATTGAGCAGGCGCAGATCCAGAGTTTGCCGGTCAATGGCCGCCAGTTTATTGACTTCGCCCTGCTCGCGCCCGGCGTCACCATCGGCGATACCACCGCCGGCAGCACTGACGTGATCATTGAGCCCGTGACCAAACTCTCCTTTGCCGGCCAGAACATCCACTACAACTTCATCGCCATTGACGGCGCAGACAATATCTCCACGGCCTCGGGCGTCCAGAAGACCACGCCGTCCAATGACGCGGTGCGCGAATTCCGCGTAATCAATAACACCTACAGCGTCCAGGCCGGCCGCGCCGTTGGGGGCATCGTCAACATCATCACCAAGAGCGGCACCAACGATCTCCATGGCAGCCTCTACGAATACTTCCGCAATAACGCCATGGACGCCACCAGCGAACTGGCCGCTCCCGGCCTCAATAAGCTCCAGCAGAACCAGTTTGGATTCACCCTGGGCGGCCCCATCAGGAAAGACCGCACTTTCTTTTTTGGCAACTATGAAGGACAGCGCCGCAATGAAAACCCCTTCTACAATTCGGTGATCCTGAACAATCTTGCCCAGATCAACCAGTTCAAGACGAATTTCGGTCTGCCCACGGAACAGCTGAACGTCAATCGCAAGAGCGATTACGACAATTTCCTGGTCAAGCTGGACCACTCGTTTAACGACCACGAATATTCATTCCTGCGCTACTTCTTCAACGACGGACGCCTCACCAACGTCTCTCCCTTGAATGACGGTTTCGATCTGCCTTCCGGTTTCAAAGACAATAATCTCCGCGACCAGTCGCTGGTCGGCAGCTTGTCTTCCAATATCGGCTCAAATTTCGTGAATGAAGCGCGCGTGCAGTACGGGCACCGCACGTTTGACTTTCCCACCGTCACGACGCAGCCGCACATGGAAGTGCTCAACACCTTCACGGCGGGCGTGAACCGGGGCAACCCAGATTTTTACCAGGAGAGCCGGACGGAGTTCGTGGACAACGCCACCTGGCAGAAAGGTAAAAGCACTTTTTCCTTCGGCGGCGATTTCAGCCACGTGAATACCCTCGAATCGTTCCCTCTCTTCTATCCCTTCGAGGCCGACTTCGGATGCCTCTTCACCGTCCAGTGTCCCTTCAGTCTTGAGGCGGGCGCGCCCCAGGTCCTCTTCTTTGAGCGCTTCCAGGCGCCGAACTTTACGGAGCCCACATTCGACACCTCGGTATTCCAGGGCAGGCGCATCTCCAGCGCGGTGCGCAACCAGGCCCAGGGTGAAACCGGCCACAACTACGGCGGCCTCTACGCTCAGCACTCCTGGCGTCCCTCCAGCAATTTCTCTTTGAACTATGGTCTGCGATACCAGTTTGAGACTTTCCCCTCTCAGGTGCTGAACGGGCCTAAGGCCCAATTTGATCCTCGCGCCGGTTTCTCCTATCACCTGGGGACCAGGTACAACATTGTTCTGCGCGGCGGCGGCGGGATCTTCCACGGTATGATCCCCATGCCCCTGCTGGCCTGCCAGGCGCCTTCCTGCGGAGGCACTACGGGCAAGTTCCCCGGACGCCCGAATGAAAATGATTTGAATGCGACGACCCGGCTGTTTGCTTTCGCCAGCGCGCCTAACATCACCCAGATCGCGCTCTCCGATATTCTCGGCGGAACGTATCCTGATGCGGCTCCTCTCGGCTTCTGCCCCGGCGGCACCGTCTCCGGATGCGGGTTCTTCGGCGACTCGGTGATTGCCCGCTTCGACAAGAACCACAAGGCGCCCTACGGAATTCAAACCAGTCTCGGCCTTGCGTTTCAGCCCACCGACGACTCAGTTCTGGATATCAGCTTCCTCCGCACCAAGGGCGTGCATCTGGGAAGTTTCTTTAACGTAAATCAGCCTGATCCCAGCGGACAGGTGACCGTCCACAACTCGCAAGGGCAAACCGGGACCAAGAATACCTACTTCGCGGCCCCCGGGATTCCCGGCTCGCGCAGCGCGGCCCCCGGCTTCCCGACCCTCTACGCCGTGTATTTTGAAGCGACTTCAAAATGGAACTCGTCATGGAATGGTTTGCTGGTGGATTTCAACAAGCGCATGAGCCACCATTTCAGCGCGGGCGTGAGTTATACATGGTCCAAGGGAATTGACGACGGCCCCAACCCGAGCTTTGTGCTGATTCCCCAGGACAGCCAGAACCTGAAAGCCGAGCGCGCCCTGTCTTCCGACAGTGTGGGACAGCGCTTCGTGCTCAACACCACCATTGACGGGCCCACGCACATCAACGCCCTGGTGAACAATTTTCACTTCAGCACCATCGTCAGCCTGCAATCGCCCAACTACTTCACAAAATTCGCCGGTTTTGACGCCAACGGCGACATCTTCGGCAACAACGACCGCGTGGGCATTGAAGGCCGCAACACGTTCCGGGGAGACAGCTATCAGTCCGTTGACGTGAGGATTGCCCGTACCTTCAAAGCCACCGAGCGCATGAGCGTGGAAGCCATGGCCGAAGCATTCAACCTCTTGAATACCGTTAACGTGCGCTTCTTCAACACCGTCTACGGAGCGGCGGATTTCTGCAATTTTGATCCCACCGCCCAGGGTTGCTCGGCCACCCAGCATTTCCTCGAAGGGTCTCCGAACCCGACCTACGGGACTCCGCGTGCCGTCTTCAATCCGCGGCAGCTTCAGCTCGCATTGCGGCTGAACTTCTAAGCGGACCGGCGCGGGTACTGGGACAAAGAAACGAACAGGCGGCTGCCGTGGTTTTCGGCAAGCCGCCTTTTTTCCGGGGAAAATCCCGAATCGATTTAGCGGACGGCTTTCGCAGCCGGCACGCCGGTATTCGCGTTCGCGGTTATCTGGTTGCGCAGTTCCCAAAGCTCCCGGTAGGCCACGTGCTGCATTCTCTGCTGGAGAACTTCCACGGGCGTTCCCATGGTGCCAACCACTCCGCCGCCAATGATCCGCTGTGCGAGCTTCAGGTGGTGGAAGCGGAACACCTGAATGCGCTCGTCAAAGTCCAGCATGCGCTCCGCAACATCATGCAGGCCGAAAAACTCTTCGTGGCGGCGGTAAATGTCGTCAAAGCTCAGGCCCCCGGCACGCAGCTGGTCCTGGAAGGCGTCGCCGATGCGCGGCGCAATATGCAGCAGGGAGAGAAACCCCGGCGAGTCCAGCCCGCTCCCATGGCCCAGTCCGGCGCGGATGACGTGATAATCATACGGGGTGATCGTTTCCAGAATACGCAGCAATGAGATCGGATGATCGAGCATTTCATTCGCACGGCGTATGAGCCGCGCCGCATTCGCGCAATCGCCTTGCATAATCCTCAAGCGGGCGCGATCCAGCTCCCACGACGCCCCCTTCATCAGGAGTTCCGATGACTGGTGTACTACCTGGAACGTCAGTTCGTCGGGGTGGGAGAGCTTGTCCGTAGGGGTTTGCAGCGAAAGCAGATCATCCGTCCGGAGATACCGCTCGTAGTCGGTTTCCCCTTTGCCTTGCAGAATCGGCTTGCGAAAGTCGTCCATATTCGTGATTCACTCCTGTCCGGCCCGTTCAACACACTTCAGACATGGTCGCTGTCTGTGGCCGCACCTTTCGCTGAAGAGCGGTTGTGCCCGCACGCACTTCTTAACTTGCCTGGTAAAGAGAAATATCGGGACCCCGGAGCATGGAAATCCGTCGAGCACTCCAAAGCTGCGAACTCATTGAAAATAGTTTACACCGCGCCGCCTTTCCGGGTGCTACGCCGACTGGAGCAAAAGGCGGGAGGCTATCGCGGGATCCAGTGGGCGTGGCCGGTGAACAGTCCGCTGGCAAGCCCGATCTGATAAACCAGCAGCAACCCAAATGTCAGGCTCAGTACTCCGGAAGCAAGGCCCAGCCGGCTGGGAAAGTTCTTGTGTCGCTTTCCCAGAAAGCTGAACGCCGAGGCAATGCTCATGGTGATCAGCATCATGCCGGCAACCGTTCCGGCGCCGAAAACCAGCAGGTAGGCAACGGCCCAGCGAGGCTCGCGAATCGTGGTCAGCACAAGCAACGCGACCGCTGCGGATCCGGCCAGCCCGTGCACTACCCCAATGATGAACGGTCTCAGTTGCCGATAGAGACCGGTCTTTCCAAAGCTGCGGTCCAGGAACGCCAGGGGCGTCTTGTCCGCCGGATGCGGGTGCGACTCCGGCGCGTGCCCGTGCGGATGATTGTGGACATAGTCTCCATGGCTGTGGGGGTGCGAGTGTACGACGTGCGGTTCCGCGTTCCCGTCAGCGGACGGGGAGGAAAGCGTCGAGCGCACGAACGCCTTCACATTCAGCAGGCCCAGCGCCACCAGCATCAGCCCGACTGACAGTTCCATGCCCAGCCCCACGCGCGCTGGAATGACAATGCCGAACAGGATGATGGCAGCACCCACAAAAAAGATGGTAAGCGTGTGGCCAATCCCCCAGAACACTCCGGTAAGCGCCGCGCGTGTGAGTTTGCGCTGCCGGCTTACAATGGTGGTTACCGCGATTACGTGATCGGGGTCAGTGGCGTGGCGCATGCCCAGAAAAAAGCCCAAAGCGATAATGGAAAGAAAGTTGATCATGGTTGCGCGTAGCGGCCGGAGCTGGAAACCTCTTTAAGGATGCACCTTTGCTGTTTTTGGATCGCTCCATTGTACCCGTATGGGATCGGCGGCGTTCTCGGCGGCTGAAAACTCGGGCTTGGTCCCCGCTCACTGCAAGGCGAACAATAGACCTATGACGCGCTTCAGAAAGCTCCCTTCGCGCACCGCTCCCTCGTGGGTCCGTGTGACATTCATCACACGCGATACCTGGGTGCGGCATTGATAATTCATCTGCGGATACGATATGCACTCAAATCCTGAACGCTCGAATACTCTGCAACTGGTGCTTGGAACCGGAGCTTTTGCGCTGTGCTTCGCCGTGTTCGGCACCGTTTCAGCCATGATGCCGGTGCTGAAGAAGCAATTCCAACTTGCTCCGGTCCAGGCAAGCATCGCCATGGCCATCCCCGTTCTGCTCGGCAGCCTGGGACGCATCCCGCTCGGCCTGCTGACGGACCGCTTTGGCGGACGCAAGGTCTTTACCTGGACCATGGTGGTCTCCACTTTGGCCGCCCTGTTGATGGGAATGGTGCAGAGCTATTCACAACTTCTGGTTTTCGGCCTCTTCACCGGGATCGCACTGGCCAGCTTCTCTGTGGGAATTGCTTTTGTCAGCGGGTGGTATTCGACGGAAAGGCAGGGGGTCGCTCTTGGCATCTATGGCGCCGGGAACGCTGGCCAATCGCTGGCGGCCTTCGGCGCTCCGCTCCTGTTCGCCCAACTCGGCTTTCGCAATACTTTCTGGAGCTTTGCCGCCCTGCTTGCCGTCTGGGCCCTGCTGTTTTTCCTCCTGGCACGGGATGCCCCCCGCACCGCTCCGCCAAAGGCCCTCTCGCAAATGGTGCGACCGCTCAGCGAACGCATGAGCTGGGTGCTCAGCTTCTTTTATTTCCTCACGTTCGGCGGATTTGTCGCCATGAGCATTTATCTGCCCTTGTTGCTCACGGAGATCTTCAAGCTCACACCCCAGGATGCCGGCTTCCGCACCGCGGGATTCGTGCTGCTGGCCACTGCCATGCGGCCGATAGGCGGCTGGCTCTCGGACAAGGTCGGCGGCCTCACAATTCTGATCTGGATCTTTCCTCTGGTTACGGGAATGGCCATACTCCTTACCTTCGAGCGCATGGCCCCGTTCACCATCGGGGCCCTCGGGATGGCAGCGGCCATCGGTCTGGGCAACGGAGCTGTATTCAAACTGGTCCCGCAGTACTTTCCGCAATCGGTGGGCGCCGTCACCGGACTGGTGGGCGCCATGGGCGGATTGGGCGGGTTCTTTCCGCCATTGGCGCTCGGCATGTTTCGGCAGCAGACTGGCTCGTTCCTCTGGGGCTTTGTCCTGCTCGCGGTTTTCGCCCTGATCTGCCTGCTGGTTGCAACCTTAACAGCGAGAGGCCGCTTCCAAAGGCAGGCCCTGAACACGGGCGCGTAAGCGCACCGGGGCATATGGCCTCAACTGCAGCGCCTGTTGTTAAAATTGCATGTATCGTTTCACATCCGCAACTCAGGATCGTTCATTGCTGAACAGATGAAAGCCTCTCAGGAACAGAAGCTGTACCTGGCCCGGACCGAAGCCGTCGGAAAGGACGCCCTGCGCGCAACCCTCTGGGGGCTCCTGGCGGCATGCCTCCTGCTGGCGGGCATTTACACCGGCAGCAACGGACTCAAGAATTTTGACGCGGCGCTGGTGCCGTACACCGGCGCTTGCGTCTTCACCGCCTTCGGGCTGGGATACCGCTATGCCATGTGGCTGCGACGCCCGCCCACCCACGCTTACTGGTTCAGCGGCTGGCGGATTTTCCTTCATCCCCGCCGCCTGGCCCACAACATTGTCCGGCTGGTACAGATCTTCCTTGCTGATTTCTTCGCGCAACGTTTTATCGAAAAGCGCTCGCGCCTGCGCTGGGCGGCGCATTGGCTCATCGCATGGGGATGTATTCTGGCCGCGGCCGTGACTTTCCCGCTCTCCTTCGGCTGGGTGCATTTTGAGAGCGCTCGCGACAATCAGGAAATTTACCGCGCCTTTGTTTTCGGCCGCCATGTTTTCACGTTTCATCTTGGTACAATCACCGCGGCGCTGACGTTCAACGTCCTCGACATCTCCGCTGTCATGGTTCTCACCGGCGTTGCCCTCGCGCTCTTCCGGCGGGCGCGCGACCGCGGCGCCATCTCCGTACAACAGTTTTCCCAGGACATGATGCCGCTCTTGATGCTGTTTGCCATCTCCATCACCGGACTCTTCCTGACAGCTTCCACCCATCTGCTGCACGGATTGAATTACGGATTCCTCTCCCTGCTGCATGCCGTCACTGTAATTTTCACGCTGCTCTATCTTCCGTTTGGAAAGTTCTTTCACATATTCCAGAGGCCGGCGCAGATTGGCGTGCAGTTTTACAAGGAAGCAGGCGCTGCCGGCGAACAGGCCAGGTGCCTGCGCTGTGGACAGCCATTCGCCTCTCGCATGCACGTGGACGACCTGAAAGCGCTGGAGCGGTCCCTCGATATTCATTACGACTTTGCCGGCGGCGGCCACTACCAGGATGTGTGCCCCGCCTGCCGCCGCAAGTCTCTTGCCATGGCCCAGGATGCCGGATGGCATGAGCAAGGCACGCGCGTAGACGCTGGACCAGCGGGTGACATATGGCCAAACCTCCAATAGAGATTCCTGAACTCGTTGCGCAGTTCGGGCCGACGCTGAACCGAACTCCCGTTACCGGATGGACTACCGACATTGAACCGGACCGGATCGTCAAAACACATTGCTGCTTCTGCGGCCAGCAATGCGGCATTCAACTCAAGGTAAAAGATAACCGTGTGATCGGGTTTGAACCCTGGGAGGACTTCCCTTTCAATCAGGGCCGGCTTTGTCCCAAGGGCGTAAAACGCTATATGCAGGACGAACACCCTGACCGGTTGAAAGCGCCTCTCATGCGTAAGGAAGGCGCCGGCTTTGTTCCCATCAGCTGGGATGAGGCCCTGGACAAAGTGGCCGGCGAGATCAGGCGCATACAACAGAAATACGGAAATGATGCCTTCGCCATCCTGGGCGGCGCCTCGCTCACCAATGAGAAAGCCTACCTCATGGGTAAATTTGCGCGGGTCGCGGTG
>DATIWA010000106.1:0-2700 GCA_035465515.1 Candidatus Limnocylindrales bacterium
AACCGGATCGGGAAGCCGGGCGATGGGGCGGCTGAGTTCAATTATCCCACCCACATTGCGGTTGCAAGCGACGGAACTCTCTGGGTGGTGGACTCGCTCAATTTCCGCGTGCAGCACCTCGATGCTTCCGGGAAATTTCTCTCCGCCTTTGGAGGTATTGGGGATTCCGCAGGAGCCTTCGACAAGCCCAAAGGAATTGCCGTTGACGGGCAGGGGCATCTTCTGGTGGTGGAAGGCAGAAACGATCGCGTCCAGGCCTACGACTCACAAGGCCAGCTGCTCTTCACCTTTGGACACACGGGCAGCGGGGCAGGCGAGTTCTTCCTGCCCACAGGGATCGCTCTGGACGGCGGGGGAAAGGTTTACGTTTCTGACGGCCAGAACCGCCGGGTGGAAATTTTTAAATTGAATGCGGAGACGCCGGGAGGCCAGCCCATTGCTCGTTAGGATGGCCATCTTCGCCGTGTTACTCGCCGCCGGGACCATCCCCCAGGCGTATGCGCAGGCCGGCAGCAAGTCGTCAATCATCAACAGCAAGCACGACTTTCGAACCAGTTCGACGGCGCAGATCCGCTCCGCCACCGGCCAGGACGCCTGCATCTTCTGCCATACGCCGCACAACTCCGCGCCGGGGTCCTATCTATGGAACCACACGCTCTCCTCGCGTGACTTTCCCGTGTACAACAGCACCACGCTGAAATCCACCATCACGGCCATCCAGCCGCAGGACGTTTCCAAGCTTTGCCTCAGCTGCCATGACGGGACCATTGCGCTGGGAGACACGGTGAATGACGGCAGCATTCCCTTCGTGCAGGGAGCGGATTACGCGCTGCCCGCAAGCTCGCCGTCAAACCTTGCGGGCGATCAGACTTTCGCCAACGATCATCCTTTCGGATTTGCGCCCAGCATCAGCGCTGAGATCATCACTCCGCCTGCTCAGGACGCGGTGAAGCTGGACAGGAACGGCAAGCTCCAGTGCACCAGTTGCCACGATCCGCACAAAGAAGATAACGATCCGATTACGCGAAAATTTCTGGTCAAATCGAACCAGGCATCGGCGTTGTGCCTGACCTGCCATCAGGAACCCGGCTGGGACACCTCGGTCCACAACCTCCCGCCGGACCTGGGGGAAGATTCGCGATACACGCTGCTCCAGGGGGCGCACACGGGATACAACGGGGTCCGCAACAATGGCTGCGAAAGCTGCCACCGGCCGCATGCCCCTGACGTGTCACAGCGGCTGATGAAACGGGCGGAAGAGGCCGTCTGCTTTGCCTGTCATGACGGCTCGGTGACAAACCGCAACATCCAGGGTGAATTCACCGGCAAGACTTACAAGCACCCGGTGCTGACGACGCCATCAGTGCATGACGCCTCGGAAGATCCGAATTCAGCCGCGCATCCGCTGCCCGAGACAAGTTCCGGGCAGGCGCGCCACGCGGAATGCGCCGATTGTCATAACAGCCATGCGGCGAACAACACCACGGCGCTGCCTCCCCTGGTGAGCGGCGCGCTGGCTGGCGTGAAAGGCCAGTCAATCCTGAACACCGTGGTGCCGCGGTCGGTCAACGAGTATGAAATCTGTTTTAAGTGCCACGGCGACAGCGCAAATAAACCGCAGCCCTTCGATCAGGGAACAGCCGGAATCGGTTACGGCCGCAATCCGCAGCGTCAGTTCGATGCCGGCAATCTGAACGCCTACAACACGCGGATCGAGTTCACGCAGAGTATTTCCTATCATCCTGTGGCGCAGCCGGGGAACCTGTCTCTTGCTGAGGTGCCGAGCCTGCGCAGCAACATGATCGCGCCTGGCGGCGCGCCGATCAGCGGACGGCCTCTTTCCGGAAGCAGCCAGATCTACTGCACGGACTGCCACAACAGCGATACCGGACGGAACCTGGGGACTTCGGGAACGGGTCCAAGCGGTCCGCACGGTTCCAACCTGCCCCATATCCTGGAGCGGAACAATGCTCTGGAGCCTCCACCGGCCGTGCCCGGCGCCGGCAGCTCAGGCGTGGGTTACACGCTTTCCAATTACGCCCTGTGCGACAAGTGCCATGACGTGGCCAATAGCGTGATGCGGGACAGCAGTTTCAAGGAACACAGCAAGCACGTGCAGGGGGAAGGCGCGGCATGCTCCACCTGCCACGATGCGCATGCCTCGTCGGCGCCCATGCTGGTGAATTTCGATCGCAGCGTTGTGGCTCCCAACCAGCAGGGCATCCTGCAATTTACCAGGACCGGCATCGGGCACGGCACCTGTTCGCTGCGGTGCCATGGAGAGGACCACAACAATGAGTCTTACTAGGCCGGCGAAGCGACAGGTTTTATAGGCTCGAAGAGGAGAGGCAATCATGAAGAAGGCAGTCTTGATCGTAATCGTGGTAATCCTGCTGGCGGCGGTGGGCATTGCCCTCATCGGGCGCTCCTCCGCAGCCCCGGTCAGCATGGGAAGCATCGGTGTGACGCAGCCCGGCGCGGCGGCCAGGATGGTGGCGGGAATCCGGTCGAGCTTCACTTCAGGGAAATCCGAAATCCAGCGGTCGCTGGAGACCAGGAAGAGCATCAAGAGCTTTCGCATGAAGACCATTCTCCGCCTGCATCCGGGATACCCGCTGGAGACCGTGGTTGAGGTTTCCTGTCCGGACCGCGAGCGCTTCACCACCACAATCGGCGAGCAGGTCTTTCAGGCGGTGCGCG
>DATIWA010000107.1:0-2844 GCA_035465515.1 Candidatus Limnocylindrales bacterium
TGGATGGCAGCCTGTTCCTGACCCGGTACTCTGACGGCAACCGCGCCGAGCGTGAATACGGCGAAATCATGCGCTGGTTGGGCGGCAAGACTTTCTCGGTTGGCGCCGGCTATGCCTTTCGCCACATCCATTTCCAGCAGCAGTTGAACAACGGCTATTTCAGCCCTTCCCAGTACCGCAATCATCTGGGTCAGGCCGGACTGCGCCTCAACATCGGGCGCATCTATCACGGCGAGTACCTCGGAAATCTCGGTGTTGAGCAGATCAACCAGGGCCCATTCACAACCGGCGGCGAACTGCTCCTGCGCAACGAATTCATACTGCGTCGCTGGGAGCTGGAGGCCGACTACTCCCATTACCAGCTGGTCCAGAGCACCGCCGCCTTTAAAGCCGATATGTTCAGCGCGGGGCTTGGTTATCGGTTCTAGAAGTCCAAGAGGATCAACGCATGACTGCGATGAAGTCCAATCAGAGCTTCCGGATCCTGGTGGTCGACGACGACGACTCGGCCCGCGGCTTCCTTGCCTCCGTGCTCGCCGCCGAAGGCTATCACTGCATCGCCGCCAACAGCGCGGCCTCCGCTGAGGTCCTTCTCCGCCAGGAACAGGTGCAGCTCGCTCTCATTGATCTTTATCTCGGCACTGCCAACGGCTTGAATGTGCTCGACCTCATCAAGGTCCTTCAGCCGCAGTGCGCGTGCGTGATGATGACGGCCCACATGAGTGTGGAAACGGTGGCCAAGTCGCTCGGCTCCGGCGCCCTTGAGTATCTCAGCAAGCCCCTCCTCATTGACGATCTGCTGGCCGTGGTGCGGAAGGTGCAGTCCACGCGCGCATCCACCGGAGAGTCTGCGAACGGCGACGATCCCGGCCCGGAGAGCTCCATTATCGGCCGCACTCCAAAAATGCTTGAGGTGTATCGCGCCGTCGCCCGCGTGGCGCCCACCGACGTGAGCGTGCTGATTCTGGGCGCCAGCGGCACCGGCAAGGAACTGGTGGCTCGCGCCATCCATGATCACTCCGGACGCGCCAAAATGCCCTTCGTGCCCGTGAACTGCGGCGCCCTTCCGGAAAACATTCTGGAAAGCGAACTCTTCGGTCATGAAAAAGGCGCCTACACCGGCGCGGACACCAGCCGTCCCGGCCTGTTTGAGGCCGCCCACGGCGGTACCCTGTTTCTGGATGAAATCTCTGAAACCCGGCCCGGCTTCCAGGTGAATCTGCTGCGCGCCGTTCAGGAACAGCAGATCCGCCGTGTAGGCTCCCACAAGTACACCCCGGTCAACGTGCGCATCCTCGCCGCCAGCAATCGTGACCTGACCAGGATGATGGCCGCCGGCCAGTTCCGTGAAGACCTCTACTATCGCCTCAGCGTGGTGGAGATCAAGCTGCCCAGCCTCGAAGAGCGCCGTGAAGATATTCCTTTGCTGGTGCAGCACTTTCTCAAGAGGTCCAATCACAAGAACAATCGCAACGTCACCATTGCCGCCGATGGCCTGCGCGCCCTCACCGCCGCACCCTGGCCCGGCAACGTTCGTGAACTTGAAAACCTCGTCGAACGTCTTGCGATCTTCTGCACCTCCGGCGAAATCGGCGCGGCGGATGTGGAGAACGAACGCCGCACCGTGCCTTCAAACGGCGCTGCCATTGAATCCGCAAAAACCCTGGAAGACATGGAACGGCAGCACATCATGCGCGTCTTGCAGGAGCACGCCGGCAACAAATCCAAGGCCGCGCGCGCTCTGGGGATCGAGCGCAAAACTCTCTACCAGAAGGCCCGCCGCCTGGGCATTGATTTGCAGGTGGAGCGATGAGCGTGTTGCCCCAATCCGGCAACGCCCGGCCCATCAGGACCTGGCAATGGCTTCGCCTGAACCTGCTGCTGCTCGCCCTGGTGCTGGTGGTGAGCATGAGCTTCCCCGTCAGCACGCTCAGCCGCAAGCTCAGTGATATTTACTTCCGCTTGCGGCCCGCTCAACCGGTCTCTTCGCACGTCGCCCTGGTGCTGATTGACGATGCCACGCTGGGCCGTTATGGACGCTGGCCATGGCCGCGCAGGCAGCTCGCCCGGGTGATTCGCGCCGTCACTGACCAGCACCCGCGCGCCATTGGGCTTGACGTTCTCTTGCCCGAGCCGGAAAACGAAGACAATGACGCCGATCTTGCCGCGGCCATCGCCGCCGCGCCGAATCTGGTTCTGGCCACCAAGATCTCCGGTTCGCTCCAGACCGGCCTCTGGAATGATCCGCTGGCCCGCTTTGCCCGCGTCTCCAAGGGCGTTGGACACGTGCAGGCCATGGTTGACGATGACGGCCTTTGCCGCAGCATTCCCGCCGAAGAGCCCAGCGCGGATGGCCTCCGTCCGGCCTTTGCGCTCAAGATCGCAACCCTGCTCAAACCCGAATTGCGTTCCCTGCAAACCGCCAGCAGTGCGGCGCCCGGATTGGAGCGCATTGATCTCCATCCGCTCATCATTGACTACCGGCGGCAGTTCGACCCGGGTCAACAGCCTGCCCCGTTCACGGTTGTCTCCGCCGGGGACCTGCTTGCCGGAAAATCCTTTCCCCAGCTCGGCGGCAAGGCCGTCCTCATCGGCTTCGGAGCAGTCGAAATGTCTGACCGCCTTTTTACCCCGGTCAGCGGACAATCCCCCATGCCCGGCGTGGAAGTCAACGCCAACGCCCTTGATACCCTTCTCGCCGGGAGGCCGCTTGCGCGAGTGGGCCTGGCCTGGCAACTCCTGCTGGTGGCATTCACCGGCGCGCTTGCCCTCTGGATCGTCGTTCGCTTCCCCGGCGTGTTTGGATTGCTCACGGTCCTGGCTCTTCTCATTGGCGGCTACATG
>DATIWA010000108.1:0-14405 GCA_035465515.1 Candidatus Limnocylindrales bacterium
AAGGGCCTTGACCAGATTGAAGGTTGAAAGCGGAGTGTCTTCCGCCGGTTTGATCACGCAGCTATTTCCGCAAACCAGCGCCGGGAGGAGCTTCCATGAGGGGATGGCCATGGGAAAGTTCCACGGAACGATCATGCCGCACACCCCGATAGGCATGCGGACCGCCATGGCAAATTTGTTGGGCAGTTCTGACGGGACAGTCGCGCCGAATTGCCGCCGGCCTTCGCCGGCCATATAGTAGGCCGTGTCAATCGCTTCCTGCACGTCCCCCCGCGTCTCCTTAAGCACCTTGCCCATTTCGCGGGTCATGAGACGGGCGTACTCTTCCTTGCGTTCGGCCAGGATCTGCCCGGCGCGAAAGATGATTTCCGCCCGTTTGGGCGCAGGCACCAAACGCCAGCGCTCGAACGCCTGCCGTGCCGCGCCGACCGCGTCATCAACGTCGCGCTTGTCAGAGCGCTGAAACACGCCGATCACGTCCCGGGTATCCGCCGGGTTCAAGTTTTCATAAGTCTGCCCACTGCGGGCTTCAACCCACTCACCGCCAATAAGATTTTTATAAATTTTTGCCGCCATTCCGCAGGTAGATTGCCTTTCCAGGGAGTTAATCCTTTATCGTATCAAGACCCGGCCAAATTCAGAAACTTGGCCTGTCAACCTGCGATTCCGACAATTCCGTAACTGGACCGTTCCCGCGGAAATAAAATGAAAGTACCTAACTTCTTTATGGGCTACAATCAAACCATAGTTCCAAATTGGAACTTACTTCTCGCCCGAAGGTGTTTTTTCAGTTAAAAGGGCCAGCGGATAGTGCATGCTGGTTGGTCTCTCATGGCCGCTATCTCTGGAAGGTCTGTACCCATGTCGATTCTGCTTGCCGACGACGACGCCCAGCTGGCAACTTTCCTTTCCAAGTCGCTCGAGTCGGAAGGATATCTGGTCCACACTGCGCTGGATGAGGGCAGCGTTCTGGCTGAATTGAAGCGGCAGAATTATCAATTGATCATTCTCGACCTGAATCTGGGACAGACCGACGGGCTGCAACTGCTGGAAAAGCTCAGGACAGAAGGACTGGAAACCCCGGTCATTGTGCTCAGCGCAAGGAACCGCGTGGCTGACCGGATACAATCGTTCAGTCTTGGGGCGGATGACTACGTTACCAAGCCATTCTCATTCCAGGAGCTTGCGGCGCGAGCCAGCGCGCTCCTCAGGCGGAAGGCGGACCCCTCACTGAATGTGCTGCGGGTAGAAGACCTCGAGCTTGATCCGGCTACCAGAAAGGTGCATCGCGGCAGACGTGAGATCAAGCTCAGCCCAAAGGAGTTTGACCTTCTTTATCTCCTCCTTCGCCGCGCCGGCGAGACTGTTGGGCGCCACGAACTGTTGCGCGAGTGCTGGGGCCAGGACTCTGAGACTGACAGTAACCTGGTAGACGTGTATGTCAACTATCTGCGAAAAAAGATTGACAGTCCCGAAGACCAGAAGCTGATCTATACCATCCGCGGTTCCGGTTATCGCCTGGGCAGGCCTGCTCCAGTTCATGCTGCTCTGGCGGATAGCGGTGCTGAGAGTGACGGCATAGGACCGGCTAGCTTGCATTCGTACTCGGCCGGAGCTTATAGCGGCTCCAATACCATAGCCCTTCAACAGGGCCCGCTGCGGGCGCTGATCCATTCCATCACACACGACCTGGCCCAGCCGCTCACCAGCGTGCGCTGCTTCCTGGAAGCGATTACGTTGCGGCAGGGTAAAATCGCCGCCCAGCCTGCCGACCTGCGTCTTATCGAGGAACAGGCCGACCGTGCGATCGCCCTGACCAAGGGCATCTCTGCCCTGGTTCGCGAAGGGCTGGCCAACGACGGCGCATGGACATCCCTGGATGGTCTGCTCAACGAAATACTGGATGATTTTGCCGTTCTGCTGCACTCGGGCTTTCTGGCGCTGGAGCGGCAATGGGACACAACAATTAAGGTCACCAGCAGCCCGGTGTTGCGACAGTTGATCGTGCTGTTTCTGAGCAAACTTGCCGGCCGCAACACGCGCGCGCTCCTTCTGACGATTTCCACCACCGTCCAGGATGGCCGCTGCCAGATTGAGTTCCATTGGAAGCCGAACGACTCTTGCCCGACCCCCTTGCTGGACGGAAAAGACCTGCTGGCCAAGGATGCGGCCAACATCCAGCAGATGGCGCATTCCATCGGCGGCGAGGTCGCATTTGCCGAAGGCAAGCCTGAGATTTCCGTGCGCCTTCCGGCGGGGCCCGCAGGCAGGCAGGACGTGGTGCAGTAACCCTCTTTCAGCCGGCGAAGGACGGCCGTCTGTGGTTCCTCTCTCTCCGTCCCGTTTAGTCGCCCATCACCGCAACCACCACGCGCTTTGCTCTCTGGCCGTCGAACTCCGCATAGAAGATGCGCTGCCAGGTCCCCAGCAGGAGCCTGCCGCTGGTGACCGGCACAATCACCTGGTGATGGACCAGAATCGCTTTCAAATGAGAGTCGCCGTTGTCTTCGCCGGTCTGGTGGTGGAGATAATCTTCCTGGAACGGCGCAAGCTGTTCCAGCCAGCGGTCAATATCGTGAATCAGGCCCTCTTCATCGTCGTTTACATAGACCCCGGCGGTGATATGCATGGCTGAAACCAGCGTCAGGCCGTTGCTGATGCCGCTCGCCTGCACAATCCTCTCAACCTGTGGAGTGATGTGCACGTATTCACGATGTTTCCTGGTGTTGAATGTCAGGTAGTCGGTGTGAAACTTCATGGGCATTCCCCGCGTTGGATTTCGCACGAAATTGTAAATGTTGCCTTCACGGCTTCATGAATCCCGGCCCTCAGGCTGCGGTGTCGGTGGTCGGGCCGGCATCCAGGTGAATATGGCGAAACAGATCTATCCGACTGCCTCTGCGTATCTTCCCGGCGATCTGAGCTTGCCCGCCCTGCGGGAAGCCGCCGGGCACTGCAAAGGCTGCGATTTGTGGCAGCAGGCCACCCAGACGGTTTTCGGCGAAGGCAGCGTTCACGCCCGGGTGATGATGGTGGGAGAGCAACCGGGCGACAAGGAAGACCTCCAGGGACGTCCGTTTGTCGGTCCCGCGGGCGCTGTTCTTGACAAGGCGCTGGAGGCCGCCGGCATTGATCGAAATGACGTGTACGTCACCAACATTGTGAAACATTTCAAATGGGAGCCGCGCGGCAAGCGCCGCATCCATAAAAAGCCGGGCGCACTTCAGATCAGCGCCTGCCGTCCCTGGCTGGAAGCGGAGATTGCGGCAATTCGCCCGCAGGCCGTCGTGCTGCTGGGAGCCACCGCCGCCCAGGGAGTGCTGGGCCGTGATTTCCGCGTGACCCAACACCGGGGACAGTGGGTCTCTTCGGACATCGCAGGCCAGGTGCTGGCCACCGTCCATCCCTCTTCCATTCTGCGGGCTCCGGACGAGGAGTCGCGTCATGAGGAAATGCGCAGGTTCACACAGGACCTGAAGAAAGTCGCGCAGCAACTCCGCAAGCAGAAGGCTGCTTGAGGACCGGCCCGCTCAATTCCACTGCTGCCGTAGTTGCATCGATCTATTTACCATGGTACATTGGTAACAAATGAACCTCAAACAGGAACCCTTTGTGGAAGTGGAGCGCGCGCAAACGGGTGTCCGCATCGAGAAGAGGCTGCTCAAGGTTTTGAAAGCCGTGGCCGAACTCAAAGACATGACGCTGGGCGACCTGCTGGAGGGGATCGTGCTGCATGCTTTTGAAGGCAAGGCGCCGTTCTCGCCGGAAACGCTGAAGGAAATCGAACAGTTCAAAAAGATCTACGGGCTGACGCTGAAAGCCGCGGACAGCCACCAGTTGAAGGAGCGGCGCAAATGAACCCCTCATTCTTGTTGACTGTCCTCGGGCTGGTTCCGGCCCTTGTCACCGCAGTTCAGGTGCGCGAGAACGCCCCACCGGATTTGCTGCATGTGAGCAACAGCTTTGAATTCAGGGTGCACGCCCCGCAAAGCCGGGTCGCGCCTCTCTTCGGCGCGCATCGCGAGCGTTTGTGGGCCGAAGGCTGGGACCCGCAGTTTGTCTTTCCCCGGCCTCCGGCGGACCGGGCGGGAGCGGTCTTCAGCATCCATCACGGCGGGCACACCAGCACCTGGGTCACCACCATCTTCGATCCGGGCAAAGGGCATATACAGCACGTCTATTTCATCCCCGATGTCATGACTACTCTCATTGACATCCAGCTTTCACAGCGCGGGACCGTCACGCGCGTACGGGTGCGTTACGAGCGGACCGCGCTTTCGCCGGAAAGCAACGCAGTTGTCAGGCGTCAGGGTGAGCAGGACGCGAAATCAGGTCCTGAGTGGCAGCAGGCAATCGCGCGCTGCCTGGCGAAGACGTGACTCAAGGCCGAATCAGTTCCGCATGGCGATCTGGCGGCGCAGCGCCAGCGCGGTCTGGCGGACCTCCTCCGCATCAGAAGCATCAGGCGCCATCTTCACATACTCTTCAAAATCCGCGAGGGAGCCGCTGAGGTCGTTGAGGTTGTACCGGAGCGCGGCGCGCTGCTTCACGTCCTCCGGCGAGCGGGGATAGATCACCAGGATCATGTCCACTACCTGCACGGCGCGGCGAAAGTCGCGCTGTGTCAGGTAAATTGTGCGCAGGTTGTTCAGCATGCGGGTGAGCATTTGCCGGCGGGTCACGCTCATGAGGAACTCGGGCTGGAGAGACACCTGGCCGGCATAGATGGCGGTGAGCTTCTTGCGGCAGTCCTCCTCGGTGACGATGGAACCCCGTTCAAACGCGTCAATCAGCAGTGAGCTGCCGTCCACGTCATAGTGTTTGAGCAGAAAATGCCCGGGCATGCCGACCCCGAACAACTGGAACCCGGCGCGCCGGCCAACCTCCATGTACAACAGGGCCAGGGTAATAGGGATTCCCAGCCGGCGGTCAAGGACATCGTTAATAAACGAGTTTCGCGGGTTGTAATAATCCACTTCGTTGCCGCGAAACATCTCTTCCTCGAACAACACCCGATTCAGGGCGCTGATGCACTCCTGGGCCTCGCCGGGATCGTCAATGCGCGCGGCTGCCCGGCGGGCGAACTCGTCCACCTGGCGGATGTAGCTTTCAACGTCAAGCTGGGGATATTCAATTCGCGCGAAAGTCAGGGCGGCCCGCAAGAGATCGATCCGCTCATCCGCTACTCCGGACTGGACCAGCGCGTGAAAGGCCTGAATGACTTCGGAGCTGGCCTTGACCACCACACCGCTATTTTAGCAGCATGCTCGCAGCAGATACCGTCACACCTGGAGCACATCGCCTTCCCGCGCCACTGTCCGGTAAAGCGCCGGGAGGATGAAGAAGCCCAGGAACAATCGCGAAATCAAGCCGGCGACAATCACGATCGCGAACGGCCTCTGGGTATCGGAGCCGATGCCCGTCGAAAGCGCCGCCGGCAGCAGGCCCAGGCAGGCCACCAGGGCGGTCATCATGATCGGCCGCAGGCGCAGCAAAGCGGCTTCGTGAGTGGCCGTGTGGATGTCCATGCCCTCGCGCCGCATCTTGTTGATGTAGGAAACAAGGATGACGCCGGTCTCCACGGACACGCCCATCAGGGCCAGCAGACCGAGCACGGATGAGACGCTGAAAGGCGTGTGCGTCACCTTAAGCGCGATCAACGCGCCTACCGGCTCGGTCATGATCACGTCCAGCGCAATGATGGCAGGGAATTTGAAATTGCCGTAAAGAGCAAACAGGATGAAGAAGATGAGCAGCACCGCCAGCGGCCCGACTATGGTGAGCTGGCTCTTGGCGGCGAGGAACTGGTCATATTCGCCGCCCCATTTCACGCGGTAGCCGGCGGGAATGCTGACGCTGTTGTTCACGGCCTTCTGTCCGTCCTCCACCGCGCGCTGCAGGTCACGGCCTTCAATGCTGTACTGCACGCCGATATCGCGGGAGTTGTTCTCACGGTAAATGAAGGATGCGCCGTTGCCCTGGTGGATCTCCGCCAACTGGCTGATGGGAATCTGCTGGCCATCAGGGGTCCCCACCAGCAGGCTCCCGATCTGCTGAGCGCTGCTGCGGAACTGTGGCTGCATGCGGACAACCAGGTCAAAGAGCTTTTCTCCCTGCACTACCTGCGTTGCCGCCTCGCCGCCCACCGCCGCCTGGATCACCGCTTCCACGTCCGACACGTTGATGCCGTAACGCGCGATCTTTTCGCGGTCCACATTGATGATCAGGCTGGGCTGCCCGAGTTCGCGCACCACGGTAAGGCCGGTGAAGCCGGGAACGTCTTCCAGAGTCTTCTTGATCTGTAGCGCCTTGGTTTCCAGTACCTGGAGATCTGAGCCATAAATCTTGACCGCCAGGGAGCTCTTCAGCCCCGTTAGCGCTTCATCCACGGCATCCTCGGCAGGCTGCGTGTAGTTGAAGATAATGCCTGGGAACGTCTGAAGACGCCGGTTGACGTCCTCGATCAGCTTTTCTTTGGTGTCTATGGAGCCGCTCCAGGCCTTGTCGCTGTATGGCCTGAGGCCGACGTAAAACTCGGCGTTAAAGAAGCCTGTGGGGTCGGTGCCGTCATCGGGACGGCCGTGCTCTGAGCCGACCACCGTGACCTGGGGATACGAGATCAGGATGTTCCGGATCTGCGGCACGATCTTGCTGGACTCCTCAAACGAGATGGTATAAGGCATGGTGGCCCGGACCCAAAGGGCGCCTTCGTCCAGATGAGGCATGAACTCGCCGCCAATGAAAGGCGCCAGCAGCAGGGTGGCCCCGAAGATCAGCGCGGCGCTCAGCAGGGTAAGCCTGCGATGACTGAGGCACCAGTCAAGCTGCCGCCTGTACGCGCCTTTGATCCACTCAAACGCGCGGTTCACGGGCTCCTTGACTCCGCTCTTGAACCAGTAGGAAGCCAGCACCGGCACCAGGGTGAGGGTGAGGACCAGCGCGCCAATCAAGGCGAAGGACATGGTGTCGGCCATTGGGTGGAAAAGCTTTCCCGAAGGACCGCTGAGGGCGTAAATCGGCAGGTAGCCGGCAATGATGACCGCTACGGAGTAGAAGATGGGGCGGTCAACGTCCGCCGCCGCGGCAAGGATCACTTCTGCAACATCAAACGGCCGACCGTGACGCTGCGCCAGTTCACGGTAGATGTTTTCCACCATGACTACCGTGCCATCGATAATGATTCCGAAATCAATGGCTCCGATGGAGAGCAGGTTGGCCGAAACATCGTGAGCGTGCAGCACAATGAAGGCAAACAGCAGGCTCAACGGGATCGTAAGCGAGACGATGATTGCGGCGCGCACGCTGACCAGAAAGAACAGCAGCACCAGGACCACCAGCACCATGCCGCGCAGCAGGTTGTCTTCAACTGTTTTGGTGGTGAGCCTCACCAGTTCGCTGCGGTCATAGAACGGGCGCACCTTTACGTCCCTGGGCAGGATCGAGTTGTTCAGCTCTTCCGTCTTTGTCTGCACCGCCTTGAGCACGTTCTGGGTTTGCTCGTCGCGCCGCATCAGGATCACGCCTTCCACCGCATCGTCCTGGTTGGAATGATGCGTCTGGAACCCGAACTCTCCCAGGCGCGGCGCGTGCCCAATGGTCACCTCGCCGACGTCCCGAATGCGGACCGGCGTCCCTTTATTGCTGGCGACGATGATATTGCCGATATCATTGGTGCTTTGCACCAGACCGATGCCGCGCACGTAATAGAACTGTCCGCCCTGCGAGTAGAAACCTCCGCCCGCATTGGAGTTGTTGTTGGCCAGCGCCTGCATCACCTGCGGCACAGTCATGTGATAGCCGTACAGCCGCGCAGGATCAAGCAGCACCTGGTACTGCATCACCGTGCCGCCCAGCCCGGAGTCGTCGGCTACCCCGGGAACAGCCTTATAGGCGCGCTCCACCACCCAGTCTTCCAGCGTCTTCAGTTCCTGGGGGCTGCGGTCAGGGCTTTCCAGAACGTAGCGGTACACCAGGCCGCTGGGACTGAACAGCGGCGCCATGCTCGGGGACACGCCGGAAGGAAGCCCCGCGTCTCCAATACGCTGGAAAATCACCTGGCGGGCGAAGTAATTATCGGTGCCATCCTCAAACGTAAGGCGGATGTCGGAAAG
This sequence comes from Candidatus Limnocylindrales bacterium, assembly GCA_035465515.1. Taxonomy (GTDB): domain Bacteria; phylum Acidobacteriota; class Terriglobia; order Terriglobales; family Acidobacteriaceae; genus Angelobacter. Next base: position 8,112 of record DATIWA010000108.1, read on the forward strand.
CCCGTAGAGCGAGATCGAACGCATCACCTCCATCTTGGGGGCGCCGGAGAACTCTACCTCCAGCGGCAGCGTGATGAGCCGCTCCACTTCCTCGGCCGCGTGCCCCGGCCATTGCGTAACAATCTCCACCATGGGCGGCGCAAGGTCCGGGTAGGCATCCACCGGCATGTGCTGAAATGAGATGGTGCCGGCGATAATCAGCAGCAATACCAGCATCAGCACCAGAAAGCGCTGACGAAGGGCCATTTGTACAATCTTGTGGATCATTGGTTTTTGTCGCTTCGCTCCAAACCGCTCAACATTCCTGCTCCAGCGAAAACTTCACTGCTCCTGTTGCAGGCCGCTCGGCGCGCAAGCCGGCCTCGCGGCTTTTCCTGGCTTCAAATTTGTCGCTTCGCTCCAAACCGCTTAACATTCCTGCTTTGGCCTGAAACTTCATAAGCCGCGTCACTGCAATGAATTTGCGAACTGGAGAAACAAGCTACCGTCGCCTACCACCTTTTCCCCCGGCTGCAATCCGCCAACCACCTGCGTTTTTCCTTCGAAGACGCCGTCCAGCTTGACCATCCGGCGCGCGAATTGGTTTTGCCCTGCCTCCACGTAAACAAAGGGCTCGTTTTCAGCATTGCGCAACACCGCCGAGTTCGGCACCAGCAGAGCGTTGCTGATCTTTCCGGCAACCACCGTGGCCGTCACATACATGTCTTTCTTCAATTTGCGCCCCGGGTTGGCGGTGTCGATTCTTGCCTGGAGTGTGCGCGACGCCGGATCCAGGGCCGCGCCCATAAAGGAAATACGCCCGTGAAAAACGTCCGGGTAGGAATCGGTTTTGATCGTCACCGGATCTCCGACGTGCACATACGCAAGCTGGTCCTCATAGACGTTGGCCAGCACCCAGACGGTTTTCATGTTCGAGATGGTGAAGCACTGCGTTGCCCCCGCCTGGATCACCTGTCCCGGCGCGCAGAGGCGTTCCACCGTCTCCCCGGTGATCGGCGCAATCAGCGGGACTTCGGGAGACACGGGGCGGTCCACCAGCGCATCCGGCCGAGGAATGCCAAGGATTTTCAACGACTGCTCCGCCGCCTGAAGGTCAGCTTGCGCCTGGATCTCCGCGGATTCCGCCGCCTGAAGGTCGCGCTCGGCAATCGCGTGATGGGCATAAAGGTCCTGGGCGCGGACGTAATTCTTGTGGGCCAGAGAGTGGGCATCGCGGGCCTTGAGATAACTCGCCCTCAATTGCGAATAGTCAGGGCTGCTGACGTAAAGCATCGGCTGGCCTTTGCTGACCTGCTGCCCGGGCGACACAACCACGCGGCTTACCGGTCCGCTCACCTGCGTGATGACGGGCGTGGTCAGAAAACCGTTGAAGGCCACGGCGCCGGTGAGGCGAAGAATGCGCGGAAAATCGGTGGGCTGCACAGTCACCACCTGAACATGCGCCATTTGGTCGCCGGGCACGGTGAAAAGGGCCGCCTCGTCCCTCGATTTGCCGGGGTCGGCGGCCTTGGTGCTGTAGTTGCCGCTGGAACACGCGGTTATTCCCAGGGCAGGCAGCAGGAAGGCGAGCGCGAGAAGTTCCTTCCTGATTCGTGAAATTGGCTTGTGATTCATGGCAAACTCCTGCTGCCCACCGCCTGCCGGAGCTGCTCCAGGCTCAGCATGTAGGCGGCCAGCGCCTGGCGATAGGCCAGTTGAGTGGCGCGATAACTGCGTTCAGCGTCGAGGAAGTCCAGGAGCGTCGCGGCGCCGCCCTTGTAGGCATACGCGCTGATGTCGCGCGAATCCTGCGCCTGCTTCAGATACCCGGATGTGTAAAGCTGGACAACTTCCTGATTGGTCCTGGCGGATTCATAGGCGTTTGTCACATCCGTCATGACGGTGTCTTCATTGGCTTTCTCGTTCAATTCCGCCTGGCTCAGGGCGAATCTTGTGCGCGCGATCTCTCCCTGATTGCGGTCAAAAATCGGCAGCGGAATGCTTAGAAACCACGAAGCGGAATTCAGCCCCGGCGTGTGGGAATAATTGGTCGTCAGGGTCACGTCTTGCTTGCCGTTGGCCCGGGCCAGCTCAACCTGGCTTCTTGCAGCCTTGATGCCCTGTTGCGCGGCGCGCAGGTCCGGACGCTCCGCCAGCGCCCGGGCCTCAAGGTCGTCGAGCCGGGCGGTGAGCGGCTGGTAGGCAAGATCGCCGGCCACATCGAAATCCTGCGGCAGCGTGGCGTATCCAATCAACACGCGCAGGCTGCCCAGCGCCTGCACCTTGGCTACACGGGCTGAACTCACGTCTGTCTGGAACTGAAGCAGTTGCAGTTTGATCTTCAGGTAGTCGCCCTCGCTGATATCGCCCGCCTTGTAGCGCTGCGCGCTGATGTCCACGGTTTGCTGAAAGCTCTTCAGGCCGTCCTCGGCGAACTCCAAATTGGACTGCGCCAGCAGGGCATTAATGAACTGCTGGGCCACGTTGAAGGTCAGGGTGCGTTCCGCATCCGCCACCTGGGAACTTGTGACCGCCGTCTGATCGCGCGCCGCCAGCAGCCGTTTGTGGCGTTTCCCGCCGCGTTCAAACGTGTAACCGAGCCCCACGTCATACTGTTCCACATCGTTTGAGAGCTGGCCGGGACTGAACAGGGGAAGGAACTGGGAGTCTCCCGAAAGCACCGGGTTGGGCCGCAGGTTGGCGGTAATCTCCTGCGCCTGGCTTTGCTGGATTTGCGTGCGTATTCCCTTGATGGTGGGGCTGTTGGCCAGCGCCAGGACAATTGCGTCATCCAGGGTGATGATCTTGGAAGGAGCAGGCGCAGGCCGGCCCTGGTGTCCTCCGGTGGGCATGGTTTGCCCGGCCGGCATCGCGGACGCCCGTTGTGCCGTCGCGGGTGAGTTAATCGAAAATTTCGTCTGCCCGAAAGCCAGTTCAGGCAGCATAAAAAGTGCAAGCACGAGGGAGGCCCGAGACATCAGTTCCCCTCCAAATAGACCGGATTATTTGCGGTTACCCTGGAATCAGTAAAGCTGGATTAAAGGGCTGGAGGCGGGCGTATGAAGAGGGCAAGCTTCTGCGCGATGCCGCGCGTCTCCGTTTGAAACACTACCGTGAACGTTTCCAGCGTAGACAGTGTCGGCAAAGGATGGAAGGCAACTGCCGGGGCGTTGGTATGGACCGAAAGGCAAATGCCGCAGGGACTGGATGTGGTTGCTCTTGGGGCGACGGTGTGGGCGTGCATTGCTTCCACGCCGGTGATCAGCAGAACCAGCAATATGCAGTTCAGCGCCAGAGAGCGCGTCAGGCTGGTCTTCGCGACGAGTTGGTTGCTGCGGATCACAAGCACACGTTTCGCGGCCCTGACTATAACACCCGCTGACGAGGCGGGCAAGCCGCGGCACCAGAAGTGTCAAACCGTCCGGGGGCCGGCAGCCGGGAGAGGGCCCTCCGGATCACATGCAGAAAGTACTCACGATACAAGACTTTAAGGTACGATTATCTCAGCAGAGCAGTTGCCCCGATGCCTCTGGAGCATCCTAAGGAGTTAATCCGGCTGCTGTGCAAGCGTTAACCAAGTGATTGAGAGGTAGTTTTGCGCGTTATTCCCTCAGGGCTGGACCGCAAGGAAGCTGAAATTTACAGCCAGCTTGACCCCGGCCAATTGCCCAAACACGTGGCGATCATCATGGACGGCAACGGCCGCTGGGCCAAGCGCCGCCATCTTCCCCGCATCGCCGGACACCGCAAGGGCGTGGACTCAGTGCGCAGCGTGATCCAGACTGCGTCCAACATCGGATTGCCGGCAGTGACCCTTTACGCATTCTCCGCCGAGAATTTTCTGCGCCGCCCGCCGGGCGAGATCAGCTTCCTGATGAAGCTCCTGCACCGCTATCTGAAAAACGAGCTTGAACTCATGCAGCGCAACAACATCCGGCTGCAGTTTATCGGCCGGGGTCACCTGCTGCCGCAGGAAGTACAGGAGCGCATGGCATGGGCCAAGGAGCAGACGTCGCGTAATACAGGGATGGTGATGACTCTGGCGTTGAACTACGGTTCCCGGTCAGAAATTGTGGATGCCTTCAAGGCGATCGTCAACGCGGCTGCCAACAACGGCGGGCTGGAGCACTTGAAGATCGACGAAGACCTGATCAACCAGCATCTCTACACAAAGAACCTGCCGGAGCTGGACCTGGTGATCCGCACCAGCGGCGAGATGCGGCTGAGCAACTTTCTCTTATGGCAGGCGGCCTATGCGGAGATTTACGTCACCAAAACGCTGTGGCCGGATTTTCGCGGCACGCACCTGCTGGAGGCCATCCAGGAATTCCAGAAGCGCGACCGCCGCTACGGCGGCTTGAACGAGCCCGCCACGAACGGCGCGCAGCCTCATTCTCACGCTCACATCCATACAAAATGAAACGCGTCCTGACCGCGGTGGTACTCATACCGGTGGTTCTGCTGGTGGTGTTCAAAGCGCCGCTCTGGTTGTTTGCGCTGGTGCTTGCGGCGATTTCTGTGCTCAGCATTCACGAATATCTGAACATCATCAAAGGGTACGGCATTGAGCCGCTGGGCTGGCTGACTTACGCGACAGCAATCATCCTGATGGCGCTTCTGCTGGCCGGCAGGGACCCCCACCTTATGAGGTTCCAATGGGTGGCCCGGTTTCTTCCGATTGTGACGTTCCTGCCCCTGATCTTCGGCATTCCCCTTGTCTTCCGGCGCGACATGCATATGGCGTTTCCTGCGGCAGGGGCGTCGGCCTTCGCGGTGCTTTATCTTGCCCTGTCACTGGGACTGCTCATGCCGCTGCGCCACGGCCCGGACAGCAGGTTCCTGGTGGTTTTTGCCCTGGTCTCCGTGTGGGCGGGCGATACTGCCGCCTATTACATCGGGAAAAACCTGGGGCGGCACAAACTGGCGCCGGTGGTGAGCCCCAAAAAGACATGGGAAGGCGCGGTGGCGTCGGTGATCGCAAGCGCGGCCGTGGCGGTCCTGGTTTTTCATTTCAGAAGCCTGTTGAACGGCCTTTTCTCTCCGCAGCTCGCGCTGGAAAGCTACGCATTCCAGGGGACTGAAAAAGAGTTGTCGCTGTTTTCCATCATCGCGATAGGAGTGATGACGAACGTTGCCGCACAGTTCGGCGACCTGTTCGAGTCCGTACTCAAGCGAGGCGCCAACATCAAAGATTCCGGCGCCCTTCTCCCCGGCCACGGCGGCATTCTTGACCGCATTGATGCCCTGCTCTTTGCCATTCCGGTGGTGTGGTACTATGCGTCAATCAACGGACTCATTCTGCAATACCAGTTCTATAACCCCTTCTCCCGATGAAACGAATCGCCATCCTCGGTTCAACTGGCTCGATCGGCCACAGCACGCTCAACGTGATTGAGAACAATCCTGAGCGCTTTGAGCTTGTGGCCATGGCCGCAGGAGCAAACGTCGAGACCGCGTTGCAGCAGGCGCGTCGCTGGAAGCCCAAAGTCTTGTCGCTGGCTTCCGAGCAGGACGCGGAGAAGGTCCGGAAACAGCTCCGGGCGGAAGGGATGGGCGAGATCGAGATCGTCCATGGGCAGGCCGGCACGGTTCGGGTCGCCACACACAGCGAAGTTGATTTCGTGGTCAGCGCCATTGTTGGCGTGGCCGGCCTGAAAGCCACTTACGAAGCTGTGCGGGCGGGAAAAGAAGTCGGGCTGGCCAACAAAGAGTGTCTGGTTGCGGCAGGCGAACTCATCACCGCCGAAGCGCGCCGGCAGGGCAAGCCGCTGCTGCCCATTGACAGCGAACACAACGCGGTGCATCAGTGCATGCGCGGCGGCCGCATGAAGGAAGTGGACCGCGTATGGTTGACGGCCAGCGGCGGACCGTTCCTCAACACGCCACAGTCCGAATTCGAACGGATCACCGTGGAGCAGGCGCTGAATCATCCCACCTGGAAGATGGGCCGGCGCATCACCATAGATTCGGCCACTCTGATGAACAAGGGTTTCGAAGTGATTGAGGCCTGCCGCTTGTTTGACATGCCGCCTCACAAAGTCAGTGTGATCGTGCATCCCCAGTCCACCATCCACTCCATGGTCGAATTCAATGACGGCAGCATTCTGGCCCAGCTCTCGGTCACGGACATGCGCCTGCCGGTCCTCTATGCGCTGACCTATCCCGAGCGCATCGCCTCTGACCTGCGTTTCAACGTCCTTGACCTTAAGAGACTGGACTTCTGTCCCCCTGATATGGCGAAATTCCCCTGTCTGCGCCTGGCCTATGAGGCGGGGGAGGCGGGCGGCGCCAAAACCATTGCGCTGAATGCCGCGG
>DATIWA010000109.1:0-10142 GCA_035465515.1 Candidatus Limnocylindrales bacterium
ATGGCCGTATCGCCGTGGGGATGGTACTGGCCCATGGTCTGGCCCACAACCTTGGCGCACTTGGTGTGCTTCTTGTTGAAGTGCAGCCCCATGTCCTGCATGGTGTAGAGCACGCGCCGGTGCACCGGCTTCAGTCCGTCACGCACGTCAGGCAGCGCGCGCCCAATGATCACCGACATCGAATAGTCGAGATACGACCTCCGCATCTCGTCTTCAATGTTGATCGGCTGCACGTTGGCAGCTCCGGGCGAGCCCGGCGGCAATGTGCCGTCACCGCCCCCGCTCGGGGGAGTCAGTGGGAGTTCGGGATTCTGTTCATCAGCCATAAATGTCTCTTCTCACCTTGCTTCTAAAATCAATCATTTCTCGCAACGCGCCCTCGTCAGCGCTCGCAAACCAGCGCCCGCAAACTTAATAGCTGTCATCCTGACCAGGATGAGTCCCGCACCGCGGGGTGAGGACGAGTCGAAGGTCCCGTGAATCTGTCCCTCAAAACTGCCGCTTCAGGGAGTTTTCCCGAAACCGCAAATAACCATTTTCCACGCACACTGCAAGCGCGTTTCGCGGGCCCCTTGGAACCGCCACAATTTCTGCTAAACGCTTGCATTTACAGGAACTTATAAGCCAGAGGAATACAGTAAATTATACCATAAGGAGGGGCCCTGAACGGAGTCGCCTTACTATCAGGAAACCACAGCAAAACCCAGGCGTGCACGTGGCCACGCAACCCGCACGTCGATCTGAATTACCCGATCTCAAAATTACCCGATTACCAATCGCGTCAGGGCAGCTTCACAATAATTCCGCGATCGTCATTGGCTTTCAGAGTCGCGTCTTTGTCCAGGTCGGCAAGCTGTACTTTCTTCAGGATGCTTCCTGAGAAGTCATACAGCGTCTCGCCCATGATGGCGAAGTTGTGCGTCTCTATCTGGTGGCCGTCTTTGAAAATGAACACCGTTGCCGGCGTATTGTCAGGCTTTGCCGGAGGCAGCTCGGCGGCGGGCTCTTCACGGCGAGTTCTGGGAGCCGGCCGGTCATCGTTCGCGCTGTTGGCGCTGCGTTGCTCCTCCCGGGAGTCCATGTAATGGTCGCCGTAGCGCAGATCATCGCGCTCATGCGCCAGCGCATCCCGCGCCCCTTGCAGGTAGGCTTGACGCAGATCATCCTGTTTCGCAGCCGGCGCCGCGGCCGCCTGGTCTTGTGCTTCATTGGCGGCCTGCGCGGAATCCGAAGGCGCCGGCACGGAAGGGTCGGCTACCGGATACGCCGCATCGTAGCCGTACCCGTAAGCAGGGATGAAAATCGGCACAGGCACAAACGTCTGGTGGTGCAGCCTGGGTCCAAAGTGTCTTCGCGGTCCATTTGGATTGAAGAAAAACTGCGGATGAACACCGAATGGAATTGGCGTTGGTGAAACCACGCTGGCGGGAATGCCGTGCTGCCTGCCGTCAGGTTCGGGTGACATAGCTCCGGCGGGCACACCGTGGCTGAACATCTGGGACTGCCCCTGTACTGCCAAGGCCATAAAGAGAGAGAAAACGGCCAGTCGCGACATAGGACACCTGCCAATGTTTCCTGATACTTAGATGATAAACCTGCTTTGCATGATTCTCACAAAAGCTCTACTGCATCGCATCCCCTTGACATCAAACCGGATAGCGGATCCAGCGGCTCAGGGCCACCAGTCCAAGAACGACCCGCAGCAGCAATCCTGCGGTCAAAATAATCGCCGCCAGGCGCCGGCCGCTGGTCTCCAACAGATCAGCTGCTACACCGCCGACGAATACAAACACAAAACTGAGCCCCAAAGTTGCGTTCCACACATAAGCCCCGGGCACCAGCGCGAACAGCAGCACGCTGGCGTAGGCGCTGAGAAGAGGCGCGGTATTACCGAAATAGCGCGCCCTGTCCCAGCTTCCATAAGTGGTCAGCGCAACGATGAAGAACGCCACAAATAGATAACTTCCCAGCGGGGTATAGCCGTCGGCGAAGGGGAATGCCAGGCTGCGCAGCAGTTCCAGCGAGGGGTGCGGAGCAACCAGTCCTTTGGTCGCCAGCCAGGGACTCCCGGTCACGCCAAGGATCAAAGCCAAAACCGCTATGCCAATGGCGGATGAACCCAGTAGTACGCCAGCCGCGGCCCGTCTCCTTCCCGGGGCCAGATAGAGCATGAAGGCAAACGCCAGCAGCACCAGCGTAAACGACCACAGCGCCGTTGCCAGGCAGCAGCCGATGGAAAGTCCCAGCAATACCATGCGAGGCAGCCATTTTCGCGGCGGCGCATAAAGCGTATGGGCCACGCCAATTGAAGTGTAGATCAACCCAAAACTGCTCCACGCCAGGATGATCTCCGGCCCCGTATTGCTGGCAATCATCGCCATGGCCGGCGAAGAGCAATATAGCGCCAGGGCAACGTAGCCGCCTTCGTTGTCAAAGAGCCTCCGCGATACCCACCACAAGGCGGCGCCCAGCCATAATCCAAAGACTGCAAAAGGCAGCCGCGCCACCCACAGTCGCGGCACCCCGCGCGTCTGGTTCAGCCAGCCGGCATGCCTGGCCAGCTTGAAAGGCAGCGCCGCCACAAATCCCGTCAGCGGCGAGGTTACCCGGTACTCCAGCCCCGGTTGCTGGGGAAAGCCCGATGCAATGTACTGGTACTCAAGCTGGGAAAACTTGCGGCCGCCGGAGACCCATAGACATTGGGCCAGAAAACCCAGCAGCATCAGCCCGGCAAAAATCTGCGGCCGGCCGATCTTGAATTCGCGCAAGGGCTGGAACATGAACTCTCATTTGTATCATGCGGCAGCGGGTGGTCCCGCCAAAGTTAGCGGTCGTCCCCATCCCCTCACCTCTGCTACAGTTTCTCCCAAGGAGCCACCCATGGAAGGCGCTCTGGGATTTGTCTTTTTCAATGAACGCGGTCTGCGTGCCGGCTGGCGGCTGGCCATTTTCCTTTTCATGATCGTTGCTACCCTGGTGGCCACAACCCACCTGTTGAAAGCCGTGGGCGCCTCTGCGCGCCCTCCCGCTGATGCCAGACAGGCCGGTTTTCTCCTTCCTCTCGGCCAGGGCGCGGTTGAGTTGCTGCTGTTCCTGCTGATTTTGTTTTTCAGTTGGGTCATGAGCCGCATCGAACGCCGCAGCGCCGGCGAATATGGATTGCCTCTGAAGCAGGGCGCTTTCTCGAGATTCGCCGCCGGGTATTTCTTCTGGGGGTTCGTCCCCCTGTCAATCCTGCTGCTGGCCCTGCGACTTCTGCATGTCTTCTACTTCGGAAACCTGAGCCTTCACGGCGGCCAGATTCTGCTCTGGGCTGCGGCCTGGGGATTCGTGTTCCTGATGGTTGGCTTGTTTGAAGAATTTCTTTTTCGCGGCTACGCGCTCTTCACACTGGCTGACGGGCTGGGCTTCTGGCCGGCAGCCGTCATTCTGGCCGTCTTTTTTGCCCGCGCTCACATGGGCAATCTCGGAGAAACCCGGGTCGGCATCGTGGCCACCGGCCTCTTTGCCCTGTTCGCCGCCGCCACGCTCTGGCGGACCGGCGACCTCTGGCTTGCCGTGGGCGCCCACGCCGGCTGGGACTGGGGACAATCGTTCTTCTATGGCGTCAGCGATAGCGGATTGCAGGTGCCGGGCCACCTGCTCAATCCCCACGTGCGCTCCGGAGTGCCGGACTGGCTCAGCGGCGGCAGCGTAGGCCCGGAAGGCAGCGTGCTTACGCTGATCTTATGGGGACTCATGTTCCTGCTCTTTCTCGTGATTTATCGCAAGCGAAAGGCGCCGGCCTTGACAGTGACCATCGCCGCACCCACCGGAACGCCGGCAGCCTGAAAGACCAAGCCGCGGATTAACGCCACGGGTCGCGGCTGAAAAGCTGGTTCGCGTCCCCTTGCGCCAATTCGCGGCTCAATGCCTCTGCGGCCCGCGCTCGTCTGCGCGATCAGCGGCGATGATTAAATATCCAGGTTCTTCACATCCAGCGCGTTCTCTTCAATGAACTTGCGCCGTGCCTCCACGTCTTCGCCCATGAGCGTGGTAAAGATGGATTCGCAGGCCTCGATGTCTTCCGCTTTCACTGAGAGCAGCGTGCGCCGCTCCGGATCCATGGTGGTCTGCCAGAGCTGTTCCGAACTCATCTCGCCCAGCCCTTTGTAGCGCTGCACCGTGTATTCCTTGCGGCCCTCGCCCAGCACGTACTCGAACAGGTCGCGGGCTGATTGCTTCTCCACAATTTCCGGTTCGGCCTTGGTGCGGCGCACCGGCGCCTTGGCAGTCTTCTTGGCTGCCTTTTCCAGGTCCTCGCGCTCGGCGTCGCTCAGGTCCGCTGTCTCATCCCCGCCGGAGGGTTTCCCCGCCAGCTCTACGACGAAGGGCGGCTCCATGTAGGGCTCAATCTGCTTGAACTTGGCGGTCATCTGCCGGTATTCCGGCGTGGAGGCAAGTTCCCAGCTCAGGTGCCGCTCCGCCCCCTGGGAATCAGTGAACGCCACGCCCCAGAGGTTGTGCTCATCGTCAAAGTATCTGTTTACATCCTTGAGCTGCAGCTCTTTCGTCAGCTTGCTCAGCTCTTTTTCCAGCTTCTCGATCTTCTTGGGCGGGTTCTTCTTGTCGCCCTCGAAATCCGCGCGCTGCGAGAGCCCCAGCCGCGGCAGCAAGCTGGTAATGCGGTCGTTGCGAATGCGCTTGTCCACCTTTTCAAAGAAGCTGAGATACTCGTTCAGGGTGGTCATGAATTTCGCCAGGTTGGCGCCTTCCAGCTTGGCGGCGCCCTCACCGTAACGGACCACCATGCCTTCCGCCGCGCGGCGCACCATCACCCGCACGAATTCGCGGTCGTCCTTGATGTACTGCTGCGTCTTGCCTTTCTTGATGCCGTACAGCGGCGGCTGGGCGATAAACACATGCCCGCGCTTGATCAGCTCGCCCATGTGGCGGAAGAAGAACGTGAGCAGCAGCGTGCGAATGTGCGAGCCGTCCACGTCGGCATCGGTCATCAGGATGACTTTGCCGTAGCGCAGCCGCGCCGGATCAAAATCTTCCTTGCCGATCCCCGTCCCCAGGGCCGTAATCATGGCCCGGATTTCCTCGTGGCTCAGCATCTTGTCATAACGCGCCTTCTCCACGTTCAGGATCTTGCCTTTCAGCGGCAGGATGGCCTGGAATCGCCGGTCGCGGCCCTGCTTGGCTGTGCCGCCTGCCGATTCGCCCTCCACCAGGAACAGCTCGCAGCGGTTGGGATCGCGTTCCGAGCAGTCCGCCAGCTTGCCAGGCAAACCGCCGCCGTCCAGGGCCCCCTTGCGGCGGGTCAGGTCGCGGGCCTTGCGCGCCGCTTCCCGCGCTCTGGCCGCTTCAATCGCTTTGTTGATGATCTTCCGCGCCACGGTCTGGTTCTGTTCGAAGAAGCCGCCCAGGCGCTCGTTCACAAACGCCTGCACCACGCCGGCGATATCGGAGTTCAGCTTGCCCTTGGTCTGCCCTTCAAACTGCGGCTGTGACAGCTTTACGCTGACCACCGCCACCAGGCCCTCGCGCACGTCATCGCCCGTCAGGTTTTCCTTTACGTCTTTGAACAAGCCCAGCTGCTGGCCCGCGTAGTTGATGGTCCGGGTCAGGGCCGTGCGGAAACCGGAAAGGTGCGTGCCGCCGTCCACGGTGTTGATGTTGTTGGCGAAGCTGAATACGCTTTCCGAGTAGCCGTCGTTGTACTGCAGCGCGATCTCCATGGCCACCCCGTCGCGTTCGGCCTCCATGTAGATCGGCTTATCGTGCAGCACGCTTTTGCCCCTGTTCAGGTGCTTGATGAACTCGGCGATTCCGCCCGTGTATTTGAACTCCAGGCGTTTGGCTTCACCGGTCTTCGGGTCCGTCTGCCGCTCGTCCGTAAGCATGATCTGGAGGCCCTTGTTCAGGAAAGCCAGCTCACGCAGCCGCTGCGCCAGAGTGTCGAAGTTGTATTCCGTGACCGTGAAGATTCCCTTGTCGGGCAAAAAGTGGATCTTGGTTCCGCGCTTTTTCGTGTTGCCTGTTTTCTTCAGCTTGCTTTGCGGCTGCCCTTTGGAATAGTCCTGCTCCCACACGGTGTTGTCGCGCCAGATCTCCAGTTCAAGCTGCTCGCTCAGCGCGTTCACGCAGGAAACGCCCACGCCGTGCAGGCCGCCGGAAACTTTGTACGTGGAACTGTCGAATTTTCCGCCCGCGTGCAGCTTGGTGAGCACCACCTGCGCTGCGGGGAGCTTTTCGCCGTCCACCACCATGTCGTCCACCGGAATGCCGCGGCCGTCGTCCACCACGGTGATCGAATTGTCGATATGGATCGTCACCTCAATCCGCGTGGCGTAACCGGCCAGCGCTTCGTCAACGGAGTTGTCTACTACTTCGTAAACCAGGTGGTGCAATCCCATCTCGCCGTTCGAACCGATGTACATGGCCGGACGTAACCGCACCGCCTCCATTCCTTCCAGGACCTTGATGTCCTCGGCGGTGTAGTTACCATTTCCGTTTCCGGTGGTCTTTTTGCCTTTGTTTTGCTCTGCCATGGGTTTTGGTGTTGCGGTTGCAGTTTCTTTCCCGGCCACTTGAACTCCTGTCTTCTCGGGGCACAAATTAGGGCCTATTCTACGCTGAATGTGAGGCCTTTGCAGCACTCCAAGTTACTGAATCTCCGATATTTATTGGCTGTTTGTGCGCCTTGCTTATTGTACCACAGCTGAGCTGTTGACTGCCCCCTGGAACGGGGGCGGAATGGGAAGTTTAGGAAGTCTTAACTTGGCCAAAAAACTATTTGAAAACTCTCATGCCCTTTGTATACTTAACCCGCGCATTAAGCGCACCACCAAGAAAAATTTAAATAAACTCCACAGGAGCCTTCCCCAATGAAAGCGTTGCTTCGTTCCTCCGTCCTTGCCATTGTTGTGTTTGCTGGCTACGCCGCATTTTCAACACAGACCAACGGCACCACCGTCACCAGCGTTCCGACCTGGCCTACCTCGCCATGCTTGTCTTGCGCTAAGTAGGGCACCTCGGATTCGCTAGCCTGACGGCAGGGCTGGGTTACTAGAGAGTTAATGTACTTTGGTGCCTACAAGGTGCTTGCACGCACTTAAAGGGAGTCGTATTCTTTCCTCCTCTTCAGGAGGCAAGTTCCCGTGCAATTCTCTCCATTACAGTGGCTTTCGGTAGCTCTGGCCCTCGGATCCGCCATCTCGATGTGCGTGCTTTTTGCTGTCCTTTTGAACCGGAAGCGGAGCACGGACCTCCCCATTTTCACCAGCTACATCGCTTTTGGGGCGCTGGTTACCTTCATCGGCGTCATAAGCTTTTTCTTCGCCTCCTGCCATCACTTCAAGTACCTTGGCTGGCTCTTTGGCTTCCTTTTTGTCGGATTGGAATTTGGCGTGATGTATGAGATTTTCGCCAACGCCCTCAAGCCCTATTCGGCCCTCATTGACCTTGGCAAGCTGATTTTTTTGTGGGCGAGCGCGTTTCTTCTGATCGCCGCCACCCTGACCGCCTTCGCCACGGTGGGCTCAGAGCAGGACAGATTGACCGCTTCTGTCCACGTTCTGGAGCGGAGCACGCGCCTCATCGAGTGCGGGCTGCTGCTGCTCTTTTTCCTCTTTGAAAAACGCCTCGGGCTCTCCTGGAAGACCCCGAGCATCAGCATCGCTCTTGGCCTTGGCGTTACCGCCTCGGTGGACCTCATCATCTCCTACCTTCTGGCCAGCATTACTTCCTGGACCGCCCCGTTGCATGTGATCAACACATTGGCATACATGAGCGTGCTTGGACTCTGGGCCTACTGCATGTACCAGCCAACCGCTGCCTGCAAGAACGTGCTTGACTCTCCCAACCGGCTTATTTTCCAGCGCTGGAATGAGGTCCTGAGCAGCTACGGCTACGGCGATGCCGCCGTGGTCTCCGGCCCGGCTGACTCCTTCCTTCCCTCCGTGGAAAGGACCGTGGAACGCGTCATGGCCCGCAAGATGGTCCAGTAACCGAACCAGGTCACAAGACCAAAGCCACAAAATCAAAGGCCGGACATGGCGTCCGGCCTTTTCAATTTCAACCCCAATTCCCTGGAACAGTCCTCAGATCCTCATCGGCATTACGATATAACGGTACCGGTACTCACTGTCACTGGGCTCGTCCGGCCGGAGTTGCCCCGCCGACTGCGCATCCTTGAACTCGAAACGCACGTCCCCGGTATTCACGACCTTGAGAAACTCCAGCAGATACTGCGAATTGAAGCCGATCACCATGGGATCGCCGGCATACGCCGTTTCCAGCGAATCCTCAGACTCGCCGGTCTCAGTGTTGGAAGAGGAAATCTTCAGTTCGTTCTTCTCCACCCGCATCCGGATGGCATTCGACCGCTCGTCGGCAAACTGGGCCACGCGCTGGATCGCCGCCGAGAGTTCATCGCAGTGGATCGCCACGGATTTGTTGTTGTCTTTAGGCAGGACCGCTTCATAATTGGGGAACTGCCCGGTAAGCTGCCGCGACGTCAGCAGCCGCCCGCCGATGCGGAAGAACAGAGTCGATTCGTCCCGCGCAAACTCCACTACCTTCGCGTCGCTGCTGTTCAGCAGCGTATTCAGCTCGGCCATGGCTTTCTTCGGCACCAGGACCTTCAGTTCTCCGCTGACCGCCACCTTGGTATTGGTGTGCTCAATGTGCGCCAGGCGATGCCCGTCCGTCGCCACCATAATGATTGACTCCGGCTTCAGCACCATGAGGGCGCCGTTCAGCGTATAGCGCGATTCCTCATTCGAAATGGAGAAGATGGTTTTCGCGATCAGGTTGCGCAGCACCTGGGCGGGAAGTTGGATGGCTGATTCCGCGGGAAATGCCGGAAGGGCCGGAAAATTAGCGCGCGCCATGCCAACCATCTTTGTATTGGAACGGCCGCTCCGGATCTGCACCCAGTGATTTTCCAGCAGTTTGATGCTGATTTCGCCCTCACCCAGCAGCTTCACGTAATCGTAGAGTTTGCGCGCCGGAATGGTGCAGGATCCGTCATTCTTTACCTTGGCCGCGCAGGAGGTGCGCAGGCTCATGTCCAGGTCGGTTGCGGTGATCGAAAGCTTGTCGCCGGCAGCTTCAAACAGAAAGTTAGACAAAATGGGAATCGTGGTCTTCCGCTCAACCACACCCTGTGTGGCCGTAAGTTCCTTGAGCAGCTCATTTTTGCTGACGGTGATTTCCATCGTGGTTCCCACCTCAGTAGCCACAGAAGAAGGCATGTTTTTAGTGGCCCCCTAATAATAGTTCTAACTTACTTGCAAAATCTAAATATATACAGCAGTAATAGCAGATGCCTGCGGAAAAGTGGGAAACTGGACCAACCCGTTTTCTTCCAGTCTCTTCCGCCGGTATTGCCCGCTGCAATTCTAAACCCTGATTCAGTGGGGAGGCTGCAATACCGGAACTCGATTCATGATTTCCTGCCCGTCTTGCACGGTTTCCACATTCCTTCCACATGCATTCAGCAGGAAAACCCGGCGGCACGGTGGAAAACAGCTCCCGGCTGAAATCTAGCCGTTAAGCGTTTCCGTCAATTTGTTCAGAAGCCGGACCAGGTCCTTGTCGGACTGCCGCTGTTCTTCAATTTTATCCACCGAGTGCATCACCGTGGTATGGTGCTTACCGCCGAACTGCCGCCCGATCTCCGGCAGCGATGCCTCGGTCATCTGCTTGGCCAGATACATCGCAATCTGCCGGGGAAAGACGATCGCGCGGGAATTGCTCTTGGCCTTGATCTCGCCCACACGCAGGCCAAACTGTTCGGCCACTGCCTTCTGGATTGAATCAATCGTGATCCGGCGCGCCTGGGAATCAATAAAGTTCTTGAGCACCTGTTGCGCCGTTACCAGGTTGATCTCCGCCCCGGTCAGCGAGCAATAGGCAATCAGCCGGATCAACGCTCCCTCGAGTTCGCGCACGTTGGTGCGCACATTGGAAGCGATGTACAGGGCAAGGTCGGTTGCCAGCGTGACTTTTTCCGATTCCGCTTTCTTTTGCAGAATGGCGACCTTCGTTTCCAGGTCAGGCGGCTGGATGTCGGCGATCAGGCCCCATTCAAAACGCGACCGCAGCCGGTCTTCGATTTCCGCCAGCTCTTTTGGCGGCCGGTCGCTGGCGAT
>DATIWA010000110.1:0-7191 GCA_035465515.1 Candidatus Limnocylindrales bacterium
CGGAGCTTTCGCCCCGGGCAGTTTCGTCATTCAGCTCAAGTTACTTCTTGCGGCGCGCAAACAATCCCCCGCCAACAAATCCGAGTCCCATCAGGCCCAGCAAAGGCAGAGGTGAAGCCGTCTGCGGCAGTTTGCCGGACGCCGATTTCTGGTTCTCATCCAGGTCGCTGATGTGCCGGACCTGGTTCCCGCTCTGATCGCTGGAAGCAGTGGCGCCCTGGCTCGTGCTGGAAGTTGGAGAGCTCTGCGTGCTCTGGTCGCTGGCGCCCGCCGGCGGCGGAGTTCCAGTTGTGCTCTGGCTCGTGGTGCCGGCCGGAGGATTCTGCGTTGCGTTCTGCTCAGTCATGCTCTCCGGCGGCTGGGTCGTGCTCTGTCCAGTGCTGCCGGTTGCCGCCTGGCTGCCGCTGCCCACGCTGGTTTTTGGCGTCTCGCTGGTCACACCGGGCGTGGTGGTTGCCGGGGTCTGGCCGGCAGCGGAAGTTTGTCCGGCAGGTCCTGTCGTAGTCTGGCCTGCGGCGGCGCTTTCACCGGCGGCCGCTCCCATCGCAGGCTGGGCCGTGCTGGTGGAAGTCGAGCTGGTCGCACTGCTCTGGTCCGTACCCGTCGCTGAAGACTGGGAAGACTGTCCGCTGGAAGAGCAGGAATCAGCAACCTTTTCGATGGACTCCACTGCGATTGCTCCGTTCACGGTTTCGGTGCCCTGGATTTGGACCTGCTGTCCGTTGTGGGGTATCAGCTTGCTGTCCGCGGCATTTACCGGGTAGTTCTTGCCCTGGTCCGAAATCAATGTCCAGCCTCCTCCGGACTCCCGGAGGCATCCGGTGAAGGATTGTGGAGCGTTGGCCGGGTTGCCCATGGCGGTGGGAGTTGCGCCCATGGCGCCGGAACTCACGCTGCCGGGCGTTGGTCCGGACGAAGAACCTTGTGAGGGCGGCTGGCTTCCACCCTGCATTGGCGCTGGGGTCTGCGCCTGGGCAACTGTCATCCCTAGAGCGACTACGCACGCGATCAGAAATTTCTTTTTCATGTCATCCTTTCCCAGGATCCGCTGCGCACACGGCTTCAAGTGCCGGCCGTGGGGCGAATCAAATGTGTTGTTCGTTAGTTCTCCAGGATTAGAGGCCGCGGGAGACCCATAGGTTGACAGCCATGATTTTCGCGGAACTTTTGCCCGGTGCCCGGCAAATGGCTGTGGCGCATGAAGCGCATAAAGAATGCAGAATGCAGGATTCCACGACCCGGGACAATCTTTGCCCCAGACAGGGGGCGGCATGGCTGCCCTTACTTTTCCGAGCCCTCCAGCACCCTCACTTTCCAGCGGTCCTCGGATGGCGTCATAACGGCGTAGTAGTGCACCTGGGCCTGGTCGGAGTGGAGGACGGTGCCGCCGTCGAGAATCTGGGTTTCCAGGCTCGCGGTGTCGTGCAGCTCGATGGCCGAGCCATCGGGCGAATAGAAGATGGCATCCATCTTGTGCCCGTTGTCCACAATGCGCGTCTTGAGCCCGTTCTTCTGCTGGTCTTTCACCCTCTGGGTGAGCGTGTCCAGGGCGTAGCCGATGAAGTTGTCATTGAGCGGCGCGGCGGAGTTGTTGGCCAGCGCGCTGTTCAGCGCCTTCCATGCGGCCGCGTAGTCGCGTGCGATCGCCTGCTGCGTGCTCTCTTCCACTTCACGCGGCCCGGCGTTCTCGATATTGACCTGCACTCGCGGCTTGCTCTCGCGCTCGGCGGCGCTGACCGTGGAGTTCACGGTGCGCAATGCGCGACGGGCCAGCGGCAGTCCGCCGGAGAGCGCCAGCGACAGGCCGAAGGCCAGCACCAGGATGCGTGTGAGCTTCTCAGAAGCTGAGGCCGCTGATTTTTTCCGGGTTCCGGCAGCATCACTGGCAGTCGTGCCCTGATGCAAACCTGCTTCTGAAAGACGCTTCAAGCTCGGGCGCTTCATTTCCCCCCTCCCGCGGCTCCGCCAAGATGCAGCTCGTTGCCCAGCACCACGCCGGCTGCCACGCTGATGTTCGCGTTGTCGGAAGCGGGCAGTTCGGCGCGGGCAATTCCTTTCTTGATCCGCGCGTCCACCACGCTGCGGCCCGTGCTGTCGGTCTGGATAAAGGTGACAATCGTCCCGTCGGGCACCGGATTGCCGGTGCAGTCTCGCACCGGGTCGGTTTCCACGGTGACGTAATCTTTGCTGCGCCCGGCCACGTGCATGCGCAGGTTGCAGGGATCGGAGGCCACCTGCTGCACCACGCGCTTGACCTCCGTTGCGTCCACGCGGGCCACGAACTGGGCAGCGCCGGCCTTCCTGGCCGAAGAGCTTCTCACCCAGGCCACCCCATTTTTGCTGGTGACTTTTTGTGACGCGCCGGTTGCGCCTTTGCCTTCGCCCACGCTCAGGCTGAACTCCACCGGCGTCGGTTGCAGCACCAGGTTGCGGTACTTGTCGAAGACGAAGGCCACGCCGGTGATCACGCCCGGCTTGTCCACCGGCACGCGCGAAGGCCGCGCCAGAAAGTTGAGGTTTTCCGCCTTGCCCGGCTGCACAAAGAACACCTGCGACTGCGGATTGCCGCCGCCGCGCACCACGGCGATCCAGCGTCCCGCGCTGCGCAACTCGTCGCCCTTGATCTGCACCTGGTCGCCCAGCTTGATGTCGCGCTTGATCACCTGTCCCGGGCCGATCAGGTAGAGCGTTCCGCTGCCGCTGCCGCCGGTGGTAATGCTCATGTCCTGGCCGGCCACGGCGTTCTGCGGCGCGTGAATTTCAGCGGCGCCGGCTTCACGCACGGCGAACCAGCAGGCCGCAATGGTGAGTGCGATGAAAGCGAGTCTCCGCATGTTATCCCTGCCGGTTGATGCTGTACTGGTTGACGGTGACGCGATAGCTGTGGACCTTGTCCGCCAGATCGTCGCGCAGGCCCACCGCAAACGGCTGCGGGGTTTGCGGCAGCAGCGCGTGGTCCACGTATCCGTCAGACACCCAGATCACGCGCCCAGAATTGTCGTAGAACGTGGCCAGCACGTGCGGGATGTTCACGGTCTGCCCGCTCTGGTTCATCAGCTCGCCCTTGAGCACGGTGCGCCCCTTGGCGTCTTTCTCGATGCGCTGGTGCAGCACGCCGATGACCGGATCAGCCGCTGCGGGCACCAGCATGGAGTCCGGTTTCATGCGCGCCGACTTCACCTCGCTCAGCTTGATGCCGGGGAAGTCAATGCGGTACGGCGAGATCTCCTTGGGGAGGAGGATGTGTGAGGTCTTATCGAAGCTCGATTCCTCCGCCAGGTCCTGGCCGTTTTTGCCCACCAGCGTTGCGCCCACGGAGACGAACGCCGGCACGGTGTCTTCGTTTTCAATTTCGCCCATGATGATCACGCCGCTGGGCTGCTGCATGGGGTTCATGGAGATGATGCGCACGCGCGGGTTCTCCACGTTCTGCGCGCCCCAGTCGTCGCCCGGGCCGCGCCAGATCACGTCCCAGCGCAGGTAGTTCACGGGGATGACCTGCGGCGGGACCGTCGGGACCTTTTCCGCGCTCCACATCACTTTCCAGGCGCCGCCGTCTTTCACCACCGTGAGGTCGCGCGTGTCATAGAAGGCGCCCACCGCGGTGGAGTACTTCATCTCCGCGCGGACTGTGGCCTGATCATCGGTTTCCTTGAGCGGGCGCGTGCTGAAGCTTTCCAGCGACGAGTAGGTGCGCAGGCTGCCGTCGCGGCCGGTCAGGTCGCGGGTAAAGGTTTGCAGATCAAGATTGCTGGCCGGCGCAACGTAAGCGTAGGCGTCTTTCCAGTTGCGGCCCTGCACGTTGGTCAGCATGCCCTGGACTGCGCCCTCAGGGCTGGAAGCGCCGGCGGTGGAGCTTTTGTGCACCGCGCCCATTGCCACCAGGCCAATGGTGAGGATTGCGAAGATGATGGTGAGAATGCGGCCCATTAGCGTGCCTCCCTCAGGACTGGTTCGTGCGCTGCCACCGGGAACTCGTAATGCTCTGCCCGTTGCCGCTTGTCCGGCAGCAGGAATATCAGGACCATGGCCAGGATGCTGCTGCCGATCGGCAGCGTCCCCCACATCAGGCCCTCCATCCTGGTGGGCCGCATGGATTCCTGATACGCGGTAGGCCGCGCCGGCGGAATGCCGTCCTTCACCCACAGCGTGACCGCGCCGCGGTCATAGACTTCCTGCTCGCGCCAGCCGGCAAAGGCCAGCAGCGGCTCGTAATAACGGTCATGCACAAAGATGAATTTCAGCCCGTACTGGTCGGCGTGCTTCAGGATGGCGCGGAGAGATTCCATGCCGTTCACGCCGAAATATTTGGAGTTGGTGAGCTGTCCGGAACCGTATTGCGTCATTTCCGGCAGCAGGCGCGCGGAGTTGTAGTCGCCGTCCACGCTGCTGGCGGTTGTGTAGGTGCTTACTTCGTCGAACTTGTGCGAGCCGAAGCCCAGCGTGATATAGCGGAATTTGTCATGGCCGTCGCGATTGAGGAACTGGACCACCTCTTGCACGCTGAAATCCTGATCATGGTTCTGGTAGTACACCGGCCAGGCCACGGCAAAAGCGCAGGTCAGCGCCGCCAGCGATCCCAGCGTGAAAGCGGCCTTGCGTCCGAAGCGGTCCATCAGGTCCGCGGCCATTAGTCCCAGGATGGGGAGGGCCATTACGTTGGCCAGCAGGACGAAGCGCTCGTAGGTGAGCACCTCAAATGCCCGGCCCAGCACCCATTTGGGCACCGGCGTGGAGCCTCCGAGAGCGAACAACATGGCCACCCAGAAGCCCAGAAACAGCGGACGCAGCCTGGCTTCCTTCAGGCCCTTGACGAAGATGTAGGGCAGCCCCAGCAGCAGGGCGCCCCAGGGCACGATGAGGTAGTTCATCGCCAGCGTCCATTGCAGGAAGTAGTTGCTGCGGCTGGCGTGGGGAATCGGCATCTGCTTGATGGGATTGGCCAGCAGGACGCGCCAGAAGGGATACAGCACAATCGCCACGCCCGCCGCCGAGAGCGCCAGGAAGATCAGCGTCCGCATGACCACGCCGCCCACGCTGGCGTCAGCGTCGTCGCGTTTGCGGTCCATGATGGCCATGGCCACCACCGGCAAAGCGAAGATGAAACTGGCAAAGATCAGGGTCACATGGTGCGCCGAGGCGGCCGCGCATATGAGCACCACGCCTTTCAGCAGCGAGGAAAACCTGCTTTCGCGCGCCCATTCGTAGTAGTAGGGCAGGGCGATCAGGTACAGCGGAGCGGCCCAGGTGGTGGAAAGCTGGCCCGCGTTGTAGACAAGGAAGGCCAGCGACCCCAGCAGCACGCTGCCGATGGCCGCATAGCTGGCCGCTCGTTCATCCACCCAGATGCGCGCATAGCGAAATACTCCTACGGGCAGCAGCAGAATGGCGATGAACTGCACCAGCATGTAAGCCAGATTAAGCCCGATCAGATGCGAAAACAGCGCCACCCACTGCTGTTCCATCGGCGGATACGTAGTCTGCGAAAAACCCGTGAACTGCTTCTGGTTCCAGGGATCGAACCAGTGCTGCGCGTAATGCGAGGCGAAAAACTTGTGCAGGTTCGCATCGTACGATGAATTCGGCAGCTGCATCAGCAGCAGCGGACCGTGCACCAGCAGCGCCAGCAGCAGGATCCAGCTCAAAGGTACCGGCCGGCTCGCCGATGGGACTTGCCGGGCAACGGCAACGGATGGGGAACTCATGAAAGGACCTCCGTGGTTACGATCGCGAAACGGGGATTGCTGGCAGTGCAGCAGCAGTATTGCTTCAGCACTGATTCGATTCCAAAAGTGGCGTCCGGGTTTGCCTTGTGGTACCCGGATTCTCACCTTCCCGCAGTTTCACCGTACTGAGCAATCCCCAGGGCTAAAAACAGCATCTCGATTCAGCATGAGATGAGAGTTGCTGCGCCTTATGGGTCAGAAAAACAGTTCCGGTCGAAACACCCGGCAACTGGTAAGGCCGCGCGCCCGTCTCTCTTTCTGAACCTCTGGTGAGGGGACCTGCGCCCTCATGGGGCCCCCAATGCGTGAACCTGCGCAAAGGGACCTGGGCGCGGTCCGTTCCGGAAATTCAGGCACAACGGTGGTCCCGTGAAGAGAAACTTTTTGGCTCTGGCTTTCTTCTGCTTCCTGCTCCTGGCCGCGAGCGGCCGGGCGCAGACGTTTGAGATCAACAGCCAGCCGCCCGCTAAGACGACGAAAAAAACCGCGCAACCGAAGAAGAAAGCCGGCGGGCAGCAGAAGTCCGCCGCGCCTGCGTCGCAGGGTCTCGGCTGGGGAAGCAGCATTGAAGTGGGCCGCAATTCACGCGCCGCGGAGCAGGCCTTGAAGAAAGGCAATTATGCGGCGGCCATGAACTTTGCCCAGCGCGTGGTCCAGTCTGCTCCCAACGACGCCCGCAACTGGTTCCTCCTCGGCTACACCTCGCGCCTGGCCGGCAAATACTCGGTTTCGCTTGACGCCTATGACCGCGGCCTGGCCAAAGAGCCCAGCTCGGTGGAAGGGCTTTCCGGCAAGGCCCAGACCTACATCCGCATGGGCAAAGCCGATGAAGCCAAGAAGCTGCTGTTGCAGGTAATTGCCGCCAACCCGCGCCGCGCCACGGACCTGGCCATTGCCGGTGAACTCTTCATGCAATCGGGCGATCTTCCCCGCGCCACCGGCCTGCTGGAGCGTTCTGAAGCCGTGCAGCCCTCCTCCCATGCCGAGCTGCTGCTGGCCATCGCCTACATGAAGCAGAAGCAGACGGACAAGGCCAAGGCCCTGCTGGACCGCGCCATGAAGCGCAGTCCGCGCAACGTGGACGTCTTCCGCGCCGTGGCCCAGTACTACCGCGAAGCCCACGATTACAAATCGGCCATCGCCACCCTGCAGCGGGCGCCGCGCAAGACCGCCGACGTGATGTCGGAGCTAGGCTATACCTACAGCCTCGCCGGCATGAAGAAAGAAGCCGCCGGTTCTTACGAAAAAGCTGCGGCCATGTCGCCCAAGTCCGCCAACGTGCAGCTTGCCGCGGCCCAGGCGGAATTACGCGTCGGCAATTTTGACAAGACGCGCACTTATCTGGCGCGGGCGGAACAGATTGATCCCAAGTACTACCGCCTGCATGCCATTCGCGGCGATCTGGCCGTGGTGGAACATCGCGATCAGGACGCCGTAAGCGAATATCAACTAACGTTGACCTCCA
>DATIWA010000111.1:0-3972 GCA_035465515.1 Candidatus Limnocylindrales bacterium
TTGCCTCCGGGGACAACCACGTGATCAGGAGTCTGCCAGTCGAACTGCTCCATGATTTCGAAGGCGACTGTCTTCTGGCCTTCCAGGCGATAAGGGTTGAGCGAATTCAGCAGGTAGGCAGGGAAGCGGTTGACGACGTCATGCAGGACTTTCAGGCACCCGTCAAAATCTGTTTGCAGTTGCAGAACGTGCGCGCCGTACTCAATGGCCTGGGCCAGCTTGCCGGAGGAAACCTGTCCGGCCGGAAGCAGCACAACGCTGTTCATTCCCGCGCGCGCCGCGTAGGCAGCCACGGAGGCCGAGGTGTTCCCGGTTGAGGCGCAACATACAAAGGAAAAGCCGCCGGCCTTGGCCATGCTGATGGCCACGGATATTCCCGTGTCCTTGAAGGAGCCGGTCGGGTTCATGCCCTGGTGCTTGGCAAACAGCCGCTCCAGCCCAAGCGCTCTGGCTGAACGCGTGAGCTGGACCAGCGGAGTGTTGCCTTCACTCATGGTGACCATGTGCCTGCGGTCCAACTGCGGCAGCAGTTCGCGGAAGCGCCACACCCCGCTCGCGTCTTCCGGCAGCGTTCCGCCCTTGCGCGCTCTCCAGATCTCTTTCAGGCGCAGCCCGAACTCGCGCGCCGCGCCGGCCCGTTCCGGATAAACGACTTCCAGCAGTTCCGAGCACTCGCGGCAGCGGAACATTCGGCCGGCGTCTGCCTGGGCTGCTCCGCAGTGCACGCAGCGCAGTACATGCGTTGCCGCCGGTGGATGGGTGACAGTAGGATTCATTGGGCTCCTGAGATGGTTGAGGCGTTGGGACGAAGGCAGACCGGGATGTTCACGTCCGCCGTCCCGCAGAATTCATCATGGACGGAGCGCACCACCTCAGCCGCCGATTGTCCCGGCACGGCAAAGCAGATGCTCAACTCGCTGGCGCCCTGGGCCACGGCGATCACACTTACTTCGCGCCGCGCCACCGCCGAGAACACACGGCCCAGGATGCCGCACGTCCCTTTCATCGCCTCGCCCAGCACCGCGATCACCGCAATCTGGTTATTCACTTCCACCGGCTGCAGCACCCCCTGGCCAAGTTCAATGCGGAAGATGGTATGGATGAGTTTCAGCACCCGCGCCTCGTCTTCCTGGCGCAGCACCAGGCCCAGCGCGTGTTCGGGCGAGGATTGCGTAGCGAACAGAACTTCAATTTGCTCCTGGCCCAGCCGGAGAAACAAGCGGCCCCAGAGTTCCACCGGATGAACGTCACGCCGCGTGAACAAAGTGATGAGGGTTGCGTTCTTGACGCAGGTCACCGACTTCACCGGCGAATTGACCGCGGTAACGGTCCGTGTGATCTTGGTGCCGCTCACTTCGGGGCGGAAGGAATTCTTGATCCACACGGGGAAACCGGCCTCCGCCGCGGGATAAGCTGCTCTCGGATGAATGACCTTGGCGCCGTAGTAGGCCAGCTCGATCGCCTCGTCAAAGCTGATTTCGGGCAGCGTGGTGGCGTCAGGGCAGATGCGTGGATCGGCGGTCAGCACGCCATCCACGTCAGTCCATATCCAGACTTCATCCGCCTTGGCCGCCGCGCCAATGATGGTCGCCGAGTAATCAGAGCCGCCGCGTCCCAGCGTAGTCGTACGGCCGTCCCGCGTGGCTCCGCTGTATCCGCCGACCACCGGCACAGCGCCGCTCTCCAGCAGCGGCAGCAGGGCGGACCTGCATCTCTCCCCCGTGGCTTCCATGTCCGGAGCGGCGTTGCCGAACGTGGCGTCCGTAACGATCACCTCCTCGGCGCGCACGCACGCGGCGGGGCAGCCGTTCTGCTCCAGGTAACGCGCCAGCGACCAGGCGGAGATGCGTTCGCCCAGCGCCACCAGCGAATCCATGGTCTGCGCCGAGATGTCCGTCCGCAGGGTCAGCAGGGCGTGCGACGATTTGCGCAGTTGCTCGCCTACCTGGCCGATGAATTCCAGTGCCGGCTCGCGATGCTGGGGCGCGAACAGCTCCAGCGCCATCTCCTGGTGCACCAGCTCGAATTTTCTCAGGCTGGCCTCGGTGGCGCCGGCGTCGCCCTGGCGGGCATGGTTTATGGTTTTGAAGATCAGGTCGGTCACCCCGGCCATGGCGGAAACCACCACCGCAACGCGGTCCTGCCGCGCCGCCTTGCTCACGATCTCCGCGCATTGCCGGAAACGCGCCGCGTTTCCCACGGAGGTCCCGCCAAACTTCATTACAATCAAACGTCCTTTGCTCATGACCGGTTCCTACTTCCTTCCCTCGTCTCCCGGCTTCGATGGCACGGGCTCGCGTGATACCCACGCGCCGTGGTTGTCCGCCGAAGTGGAGCGGGCTTGAGTTGTGACTCCCTCTTCCGCAAAAATCTCCTGCAACGCCGCCGTGATCTCTTCTTCATTCCGCGTGGCAAAAGCGATGACCGAGGACCCCGATCCGCTGATGGCCACACCCAGCAGCCCGTCATGGCGGAATCGCAGACAGCGCTCGATTCCCGGCACCAGCTTCTGCCGGTAAGGTTGATGCAGCTTGTCATGGAACAGCTCGGGGAAGAGATCAAAATTGCCGGAAAAGCAGGTCGCGGCCAGCAGTGCCGTGCGCTGAAGCGTGTGCAGGACATCGGCGCGCTCGTAGGCCTGGGGCAGCACCTGGCGTGCTTCATGCGTCGGTACGGTGATGGACGGGCTGACCAGCAGCAAGCGGATGCTCTCCGGAAAATCCGTCCGCACCGTCACGATCCGTTCCACGTTATTGCACAGCGCAAACACCAGGCCGCCATGGTACGCAGCGGCCGCATTGTCAATGTGGCCTTCAACTTTTTCCGCCCATCGCAGGATCTCTTCCGGGCTCGCGTCCCGGCCCGAGAACCGCGTTCCCAGCAGCAGTCCGGCGATCACCGCGGCGGCGCTGCTGCCCAGCCCCACGCCGATGGGAATATCACTCTCCACAATCACATGCCCGGCCGGTACAGGCGCATCCAGTTCGGCCGCGGCAAAGCGCAACGCATGCAACACCAGGTTGGAGCCATCAAGCGGAAATTGGTCCGCTGTCTGGCCGCGATACTCAATCGTCAGGTCCGGCCCGCCGGGAGCGGGGATGAACAGCGTCTTGAGGTACAGCTTCAGCGCCAGGCCGCCGCAGTCAAAAGCGCAGCCCAGGTTGGCCGAGGTTGCCGGTACCACCGCCCGCCAGCCGTACCCTTCGTCGATCCGTTGTCGCATGCCTGCCATTCAGGTCCCTTCCGCTTCTCTCCAAGCCGAAAATCCGGGATCAAGACAAATAAAAAACCCACTCGCTTCTGGCGAGTGGGTCGGGAACTTTATGATTGCTTGGGTTCTATTCCGCCGTCTCGCCAGAAATTCGCAGGGATGTAGCTGTGCTTGTGCCTGTACCTGTGCTTGTGCACATGTCGCACGTCATCGCGATTTTCTGACCACGGCGCATCGAACTGCACTATAGCCTCGCTGATTTTCAGTGTCAAGAACAAGCTGCTTCCGTTTTCAATCATTAGTAATTCTCATCATTGCCTGTTCACTTCCCATTAGCCCAGAAAAGGCGAAATCCCGCACTGAGGCGGGATGATTAAAATCGTACTTCGAACCTTAGAACTGCCGGAAAGCAAGCGCCTGCTGCTTGTGCCTGCTCCCTCTATGTAACGGCAGCTGCCAGCGAAAGTCAAGCGAAGCTGCGGCCGCGGCCACCGGGTTTCTCCGCTCTGGGATACAGTTCCGCACCCTTCATCTCCTCTATCCCTCTGCCTCGCCCCACCGGACATTTCATGTGCTAACAACACGACCCTCAGCCTTTGCTTGACAGACTGCCGCTGACTGCTTTAAGGTACCGCTCCATGCGAATCGATCGCCAGAACATGTGTATGTGTTGCTGCTGTATGGCAACTGCCGTGTCTCTGGCTATTGAAGCTGCTGCCTAATTCGCATTTAAACTTTAGGAATCAGCCCACTGCCAGAGC
>DATIWA010000112.1:0-5637 GCA_035465515.1 Candidatus Limnocylindrales bacterium
GAGATGAACGAACCCAGGTAAACGATGCGAAGGCGGCGTTTGGCATCGCGCGAAATCGCCAGAAAGTATTTCACGACCAGCGCGGCAAGGAAGGTAACAAGGGCGATGTACGTCAGCACTGTTTCCAGAGTGTCAAACCTCTCTGAAACGCGGACGATAGCTTCCACGGACTGGTAGCTGACAACGGAGCGTACGCTGACCCATGTGCCAATGACGGCTGCCAGCGAGAGTGGCGCAACCACAACCCACCCGAGCAGCGTGGTGGCCTTGCGCCACTTTCCTGCCGGGAACCTTTCGGGGAAATAGAGGCCAAAGAGCACCATCCAGACCGGCCAGGACTGGTTCATGGCCGAGTTGTAGAAGGTCCCGAAGCAGCGGATCCATCCCTGCCATCTCAGGACAGGCGTCCCAAGGATCTGAGTGAAACTCAACAGGAGGAAGAGCAGCAGCCATGCAAGAGCATCTCGCGGCCTGACCGCGGCGACCCAGAAGCCGAGCAGCACGCAGCTGATCGGAATCAGAATGCCGAAAAATGTCGTGAGAAGCTGCCCAGCATGACGATAGGCATCTGAATACCGCTGGTTCAGGCGGACCGTGATCTGGCGTTCCTGGCCAGAGGGCGAACGCAGCTTAAGACGGAGCGGGTCTCCCGGTTTGGCGGCGGCCATGATATCGCCCCAAACGGCCTTGCCGGTTAACGGCCGGCCATTGACATCCAGCACCTCGTCACCGGGATGCGCGTCCATCTTCGGGTTCAAGACAAGCTGGATCCTGTTGCTGTCAGAAGAAAAAGTGACCGGATCGATCGCAACGTCTTCCGCATGGGCAATCAGATAGGTGAAATAGCTCACCGCCTGATATTGAAAGACGCAGGTGGCCGCGAAAAGCAGCGCGAGAAGCGCGTACTGTAGAGTTGCCCGCTGGCTGGTCATAGCTTTCCAGGGCTGTCAGGCCACAAATTTATCAGCTTTTCCGGGAAGACCGCCAGCCCGGAAAAGCCGGCTGCCGGGCCGCGGCGGCATTTCCGATAAGGGCTCTTATGGAGATACAAGGCGAGCGGCAGCCATGGCCTTTTCCACCTGGTCCGCGGTACGCGGAAGGCCCTGGGTGAGCATTACCAGCTTGCCGTCGTCGCCGACGTAGAACATGTCTTCAATGCGGACGCCGAGCTTTTCTTCCGGAATATAAATGCCCGGCTCCAGGGTAAAGACCATGCCTTTGTTGAGCGGCATGGAAGGATCGCTGGCGTCATGCACGTTGAGCCCAACGTGATGACCTATCCCGTGGATGAAGTATTTTCCCAGCTTGCCGCCGTGAAGATCTTTCCCATGTGCATCGATGTAGTCTTTGGCGACTTTATACAGGGAATCAGGGTCGGTGCCGGTGGCCAGTTTTGACTTCCCTGCCTGAAACGCCTGGATGGCGGCTTCCTGAGCGCCGAGCACGATATCGTAAATTTCGCGCTGGCGCGGCGTGAACTTGCCATTGACGGGCGCAGTGCGGGTGATATCGCTGGCGTACATGCCATACTCGCCGCCCACGTCCATGACCACTATGTCGCCGGCCTGCATGGTCTGGTCGTCTTCCGAATAGTGCAGCACGGTGGAGTAAAACCCGGAGCCCACGATGGGCGCATAAGCAGGACGCTCGCAGCCGCGCTTGCCGAACTCGTACTGCATCAGCGCGGAGACTTCGCGTTCCGTGATGCGGGGATGAATGGCCTTCAGCGCCGCCTCATGCGCCACCATGGAGGCGTCCGTGGCATGGCGGATCAACGGGAGTTCACCGGCGTCCTTGATCATGCGCAGCCGGGCCAGCAACGGAGCGGCGTCCCGGAAGGCAACGTAGTTTGGAAACGAATTGCTGCGCCGCAGCCATTCCATTGGCGCGGTGGAGGCGGCGGTCTGCCCGTCGGTCCCCAAAATTGAGTAGATGGTGGCGCGCGGCTGGGGCAGGAGCTTCACCAGTTCATCGCGCATGCTGTCCAGGCTCTCGACTTTGTCAAAACCGGTCAGGCGCGTCGCTTCAGGATTTTCCGGGCCAAGCTTGGGCCCGGTCCATTTCTCCTGCGTGAGATTGTGCTCCGGGAGGAAGAGGATTTCCGTATAAGGATAGGAATTGATGAAGACGGCCGCGCCCGGCTCGGACCACCCGGTGAGGTAATAGAAGTTGTCTTCCTGACGAAAACCAAAGAGGTCGTTTTGTCCTTCAGCCTCCAGGGGAGCAAAGAGGATGAGGGCGCCGCCTCCCATGGCCTTGGCCATCGCCACGCGGCGCGCGCGATAATCGGCATTGCTCTGGCGTTCGGTGGCGAAAGCGGACAGCGAGAGCAGGACGATCAGCAAAACAAGCCGGCGGAGGTTCATGTTTTCTCCTGAAAAGCGCGAAGGATTGTAGCATGGCGCGTTCGATGCATCGCAATCGGCTACAATTCACGTTTCAATCGTATGAAGACAGAAACGATCACTGCACCCCTTGCCGGGCTGAAGGCGGTAAGCATCAGCATCAATACGCCGGGGCCGGTTGCGGCGGCGCGCCTGGCGCGCATGGGCGCCAGCGTCACAAAAGTGGAACCGCCTTCGGGCGATCCGCTGAAGGCGTTTGCGCCGGCATGGTACAACTCGCTCAGCCGGGGCCAGACAATTCTTGCATTGGATTTGAAAGATCCTGCCGGATTGGCGCAGCTTGATTCGCTGCTGGCAGAGGCCAACCTGCTGCTGGCCTCCTACCGGCCTTCGGCATTGCAGCGGCTGGGGCTGGACTGGGAGCGGCTGCACGCGCGCCACCCGCGATTGTGCTTTGTCGGGATCATCGGGCATCCGCCGCCCCATGAAGAACAAAGCGGGCACGATTTGACCTACCTTGCCGCGGCCGGGCTGGTGACGCCGCCGGAGATGCCGGCCACCCTCTTTGTGGACCTGGCCGGCGCCGAGCGCTGCGTGAGCCATGCGCTGGCTCTTCTGTTGCACTTTGCCAGAACCGGCGAAGCCGGTGGGGCGTTTATTTCTTTGTATGATTGCGCGGAAGAACTGAAGGCGCCGGTAACGGCGGGGCTGACCTCTCCGGGAGGAATTCTGCGCGGCGGCTTCCCTCTCTACGGTCTCTATGAAACCAGGCATGATTGGATCGCTATCGCCGCACTGGAGCCGCAGTTTGCCAGGCGGCTGCTTGCGGAACTAAAGCTTGAGAAGCCGGAACATGCAGCTCTGGCGCAGGCTTTCCGCGAACGCACCGCCGAAGCCTGGGAGCAATGGGCGGCGGAGCGGGATTTACCCATTGTGGCAGTCAGGTAAATTTGCAATTTTGAATGTTAAGCTTCAAATCTAAAATCTTTTTTCAGAACTGTGCGGGAAAGGACTGATCCGTGTTTCAAAAGAATCTGCTGGCAGGCAAACGCATACTGGTCACCGGAGGCGCCACCGGGCTGGGCAAGAGCATGGGCAAGCGCTTTCTTGAGCTTGGCGCATCGCTTTACATCTGCGGGCGCCGGGAAGACGTGCTGAAGTCGGCGGCGGAAGAGCTGCGGTCGGCGACCGGCGGCAGCATCAAGACATTTTCCTGCGACGTGCGCGACAAAGAGCGCGTGGAGGCCATGATCGAAGAGTTCTGGAAGGAGGGTCCGCTGGACGTGCTGGTCAACAACGCGGCGGGAAATTTCATTTCGCGGACGGAAGACCTCTCGATCGGAGCATTTGAAGCAGTGATCGGAATCGTGCTGATGGGGACGATCCACTGCACCATGGCCTGCGGCAGGCGATGGCTCAAGGCCGCGCACAAAGCGAACGTGCTGAATATTACGACGACCTACGCGGAAAGCGGCTCGCCTTACGTTGTGCCCTCGGCCGTCGCCAAGGCGGGCGTGCTGAACATGACGCGCAGCCTGGCCGTGGAGTGGGGCAAACGCGGTGTCCGCTTCAACGCGATTGCTCCAGGGCCGGTGCCCACGGAAGGGGCGTTCTCGCGGCTGATGCCGGTGAAGTCGCTGGAGGAGATGGCCAGGAAACGCAACCCTCTGGGGCGCTTCGGGACGCATGAAGAACTGGCCAACCTGGCGGCGTTCGTGGTGAGCGACGAGTCAGGCTACATCAACGGCGACCAGATCGTGATGGACGGCGGCGAGCAATTGCAGGGCGCCGGCGAATTCAGCCACCTGGCCGAGTTCATGACGGACGAAATGTGGCAGGCCATCAAGCCGAAAAAGAAAAGCTGATCAACGCGCGTCCAATTTACGCTTCTCAAACCACATCAGTGAGTGATGGTTAAAGTCAGCACAGTGGTGCTGGTATGAGTGCCGCTGACGCCGGTCACGGTCAATGACGCATGGGTATTCACCCGTGGCGTCACAACCGGGGTCCCTCCGCCTCCGCCGCCGCACGAACTGGCGCCCAGCATTGCCGCAAGCAGGCAGAGCATTGCCAGCTTCGGTCCCCGTCTCTTTCCAAACCCAAGCAGCGCGATCCCCACTGCGCCGGTCACGCTAAGAGGCCATGTCGGGAAATGAGGCGGAGGAGCAAGCCTCGCGGCCAGCGTGGTTGCGACGGTGACCGTAACGGGAGCTGAATCCGCCGTGGGCGATATTGTCACGGACGAGGGACTGATACTGCACGTTGTTCCAGCGGGCGCGCCGGAGCAGGCAAGCGACACCGTTCCATTGAAAGTCGTGGGTGCGTTCGAGGAACTCACGTTCAGGTTATAGGTGGCAGTCTGACCTGCCGCGACCACAGCGGAGGTGTTGCCGCTGAAGGTAAATGGAGCAACCACGTTCACGGCAAAGGCCGACGAGACAGAGGGGTTGTATGTGGAATCTCCAGAATAGCTGGCGGTCATGGAATGCTGGCCTTCGGTATCGAAGGTGACTTGAATACCTGCCTGGGACGAGCCTGCGGCAAGGGACACGGGAGAGCCAAGCGGCACGCCGCCATCCAAGAACTGCACCGTTCCTGTGGGAAGAATTGGTCCCGTGGGATTCACAAAAACCGTCAGACTGCCGGTCTGCGTGGCTACAAAATTGTTTACCGGAGTGAATGTAACGGTGGGGTTGCCTTTTGTGACGGTGACAGTGAGCGGGGTTGAATTGCTGCCTATAAAGCTGCTATCGCCCCTGTAAGACGCCATGAGAGCATGGGTCCCCAGCGTAAGGGGAGCGGGAAAATTGTTCCCGCCGAAGAGGACAAATTCACTTTCCGCTTTCAGGTTCAATGGAGCTGAGCCGACCACCGCGGCGGGCGCGGTTGTGTCCTGATAAGTAACGCTGCCCGTTGCGGTACCCTGCCCGGAAGATCCTGCCACATCGGCATGGAGATCCATGAAACTCCCGTAGGGGAACGAAGTTGTTGCCACCGGTTGTCCGGTGGAAGAGATGCCAAAGGTGCGCAGCGTGGTGACGCTGCCTTCCGCGGAAATGCTTACGGAGACGGGATTCGAATCACTGGGCGCGAATTGACCATCGCCGGGGTAATGAGCGGTAAGCGTGTAGGTCCCGCCGGGCAGGTTAGCGAGCACGCCGCTGAACGTGCCCACGTTGCTGGCAACCGGCGTGATCAGTTCAAGGCCCTGGAGCGGCCCCTGGATGTTGCTGGTAAGCGCCACGACGCCGCCGGGGGCGGGGGGAGCGGTCCCGCCGGTGACGTTGACGCT
>DATIWA010000113.1:0-3748 GCA_035465515.1 Candidatus Limnocylindrales bacterium
CGGCCTTCTCTTCACCGGAGACACCTATTATCCGGGACCGATCTTTCTCTACCGCCCTGAAACCGACCTCAACGCCTATGTCGCTTCCTTGAAAAAGCTGGCGGCGATGGCGCCCCGTTTGCAGCTGCTGCTGCCGGCGCACAATGTCCCGGTTGCCAACCCCTCTGACCTGGCGCGAGCGCTGGCGGCAATCGAGGCCGTGCGTTCGGGAAAGGTCCGGCCGGTCATTGAAGGAGAGAAAAGGGAGTACAGGTTTGAAGGTTTTTCTTTTCGCATGAAAAACTAAGGCGCCATCGGTCTCAATCGGCTGCCCTGGATTCTTCGGCTCCGCGCGGCTGGACTGAGATTCTTACCGAAGCAATGGCCTCAAAAAATTCACGCGGCTGAAATGGCTTGCTGATGTATCCATTCATTCCGGCAGCCAGGCATTTTTCGGTATCGCCCTTCAGGGCGTGCGCGGTCAACGCGATGATGGGCACGCACGAACCGCTGGCCCGTTCTTCGCGCCGGATCGTGCGCGTGGCTTCCAGCCCATCCATCTCCGGCATCTGGATGTCCATCAGCACCAGATCGAACTTCTGCGTGCGCGCCAGTTCAGCCGCCTCTCTGCCGTTTTCCGCCAGGCAAACGGTGTGACCTGCGCCCTCCAGCATTACCGTGGCCAGCCTGCTGTTGACCGGGTTGTCCTCAGCCAGAAGGACGCGCAGGCTTTGCGCGGGCTTGCCTGCATGCAGCACGCTGGTTTTTGCCGCCGCGTCCGCGGGACCCGGCATGCTTTCTCCACCAAGCACCTGGCTCACCGCGGTAAAAAGCTCCTGGCGGCCAACCGGCTTGAGCAGGTGCGCCACAATTCCCAGCTCCCGGCACCGCGCCGCGGTAAGGTTGCATTTGTTGGAGCTGAGCATCATCACAATCGCATTGCCCAGCCCGAAGCGGCTGTGCACCAGCGACGCCAGCCGGAAGCCATCCATCTCCGGCATTTCGGAGTCAATGACCAGCACCGCGTACGATTGCCGGGCCAATTCATCCAGGGCGTCTTTTCCCGCGGCAACGCCGGTAGTTTCCATGCCCCATTCACGCAGCATTTTCTCCAGCACCGCCCGGGTACTCGTGTTGTCGTCCACCACCAGGGCCCTCTCCCCTTCGGCAATGCGTGGCGCCACGACGCCAGGGCGCTCTCTCAGGCGGACGGGGAGCGTGAACTGAAAAGTCGAGCCCTGGTTTTCCGCGCTGCGCACCCATATCCTTCCTCCCATCAGCTCCACCAGCCGCCGAGAGATGGAAAGGCCCAAGCCGGTGCCGCCGAATTTGCGGGTAGTTGACGTGTCCGCCTGGGAGAATGGTTCAAAGATCATGGAATGTTTTTCCGGCGGAATACCGATGCCGCTGTCGGCAACGGAGAAATGGAGCAGCGGTTTGCCCATCACCGCCGCTGCGCCGGAAGCGAACCATGCGCTCAACCTGACCTCTCCCCGGGCCGTAAACTTCACCGCGTTACCCAGCAGATTGAACAGGACTTGGCGCAGGCGGATGGGATCGCCCATCACGTACTGAGGACAACCGGCGCTGATGTCGCAGACCAGCTCCAGCCCTTTCTCATGGGCGGGAACGGCAAAAGACCTGGTGCAGGATTCCAGCAGCTCGAACAAGTCAATCTCCACCTCTTCGGTGTTCAAGTTGCCGGTTTCCAGCTTGGAGAAATCCAGGATTTCATTCACCACGGACAAAAGAGCGTCAGCGGACGCGGAGGCAATGCCCAGAAGCTCGCGCTGCTCCGCCGTCAGTTGGGTATCCAGCGCCTGGCGGGTCATGCCGATCACGCCGTTCAGCGGCGTGCGGATTTCGTGGCTCATGTTGGCCAGAAACTCTGTTTTGGCGGCGCTGGCCCGGTCGGCCAGGCGGCGCGCTTTCCGCAGGCGAAAACTCTGCCAGGTCAGCAGCAGCAGTACCGCCAAAAGCAGCACCAGCGCGATTTGCATATAGCGGTCGCGCAGTTGCAGCACTGACACGTAATGCATGATGGTGGTGGCGTTGTTGGGGTCCAGCCCCCACTTCATATAGATCCGGCCCAGCGTGCCGTCGTCGGCCATGGCGCTGATTTCAGCGCGTATGGCTTCCGCCGCGCGAATGTCAGCGGCATTGCCGCGCGGCGCGCCCACGCCAAACCAGATTCTTCCGTGCGGCAGAGGGCTGAATCTGAGCTTCACGTTCCGGCATGGAGGCAGGTCCTGGAAAAATGTGTTGGACCCGGATTTGACCGGCGAGATCAGCGCAGCGTCCGCCTGGCCGGCGCATACTCCTTCCACCGCCGCGATGTACGAATTCTGGGGCTCCAGGCGGGCGTCGCGAAAATTCTGCTTCGCCAGCCAGCGGTGGCGGCTATTGTCCTGAAGCCAGACCGGGCGGCCAACCAGCTGCATGGGCAGCGAGATATTTTTGTCCTCACGAGTGACCATCCACCCGGTATCAACGATCCACGGCTCTGAGACAAAAAAGTCCCGGCGCGTCTCTTGCGAATCCAGGATGACGGGCAGCAGATCAACTTTCCCGCTGAGGGCCGCGGCTTCCGGGTCTTCGTGCAGTTCGACTTCCTTGAGAGGAATGTGACTGCGCCGGCACGCCTCAAAGAATATTTCATTGGCCGAGCCAAACAGTGATGGATCAACCCCCTGTTCAGGGGGAACGTTCTCCCGGGCCACGCGAAACGGGCGTTGCGGCCGCGAGGGATCAAGCGCCTGATATCCGGCCCACCATACCGCTGCCGCCGCAGCAAGAAGCAGCGCGCCGGCAATGGAAAGATGCCGCCACGCTTTGCTTGTTTCAGGCCGCGCTGCCCCGGTCGCCACGCACTAAGTATCGGCAAATGGACGAGCGGGAGCAAGAGTGTTCGAGCATTAGTGTCTAAGTTGGTGATTCAATTGGAAAAAATCGGGCAGACCGACTATCCTGAACAACTCCGGAGACAACTATGAATGCCAGGCAGTCTGTTCGGTTCCTGTCCATAATCGCCTTTCTATCATTATTCTTCTTTAGCCTTCACGCGGTTGCGGCTGACGTAAGGTTCAGGGTAGCGCTGCCTGCCGGCTATTCCCAGCCGGTTACCGGCCGGGTCTTCGTCATTATCTCCAGGTTTGATACGCCGGAACCACGCCTTCAAGTGGGCTCCTGGCGGACCCGCACCGAACTGATCGGCCGCGATGTGCAGGGCTTGCAGCCCGGCCAGTACACCACCATGGACGCCCTGACTCTCGGCTATCCCCTGAAATCAATACGCGAGCTTCCCGCCGGCGATTACTACGTTCAGGCCCTTTTCAACGTTTACACCAGGTTCCAGCGCCAGGACGGTTACACCATCTGGGCGCACAACGATCAGTGGGAAGGCCAGCAGTTCAACAAGTCGCCAGGAAATTTGTACAGCGAGGTGCGGCGATTCCATCTTGATCCCCTCGGAGGTTATGAGATCCAGCTCTCTCTGGACAGGACCATTCCCGCCATCCAGCTCCCGGCGGATACCCGGTACGTGCGGCACATAAAAATTCAGAGCAAGCTGCTCACTCAATTCTGGGGACAGCCGATGTATCTGGGCGCAACCGTCCTTCTGCCCGAGGGGTATGATGCCCATCCCAACACGCACTACCCGGTCGTGTATCAGCAGGGCCACTTCAACTTGCAGGCCCCGCTGGGCTTCAGCACTGACGTGGCGTCCGATACCGGCCGCAGGCCGGAAGGACGCATCTCCGGGTATGCG
>DATIWA010000114.1:0-4084 GCA_035465515.1 Candidatus Limnocylindrales bacterium
GTTCGGATTCCAGAAGGCCGCGATCCAGCAACAGGGACGGATTATATCCCGAATTTCTCACACTTTCGGCAGTTATTATCCTCGCTCGGATGGCCGAACCTAATACAGAAACAGACACCTCACCCGGGACCAAAAGTGAGTAGCAGTAATCCGCCTTTGCTTCCTCCTCCGCTGATCGGCCCAGTTGGAGCTCCCGGAGCGTACAGCGTGCCGTCACACGTCCCGGCAAAAGCAGCTTCTTGCCCGCCGTCCGTCGCGCCGCAAAGCTTATAAGTTCTTGAATATGCTTGCTTTCCAGGGCGACTCCCAGCCGTGTCCCAAGCTTGTGGAGCACCTGCCTTTGCATTGCCGGATGCAGACTCTGGAACGCTCTCAGATCCACCGACCACACACCCGCAGCTTCACCCGTGCTGGACCGGCCGCTGCGGGTCGGCTTTCCTTCCCGCACCACCCGGGGCATCGCGTCCCCAAGTTCATGCTCCCAGTAGTCGGCTTCCGTCTGCGAAACCTCTGCCAGGTCGGCCAGCGTCTGCTTGATCGAAGGGTTAAACTCCCGCTCCAGCAGTGGCAGCAGGGTGTGCCGGACGCGGTTCCGCGTGTGCAGCAGGTCCTGGTTGGTCGAGTCTTCCCGCCAGCGTTGCCCCAGGCCGCTAAGGTAGGCTTCAATCTCACGCCGTGTAACTTCCAGCAAAGGCCGGACAAGGGCCTTTTCTTTGTGGACGCCGGAAATTCCCGCCAAACCGCGCGCGCCAGCCCCACGGACAAGCCGCATCAGCACGGTTTCAGCCTGGTCATCCAGCGTGTGGGCGGTGGCGATCTTGTCCACCCGGTTTTCCTTCACCAGGCCGGCAAACCATTGGTGGCGCAACTCGCGCGCGGCTGTCTCAAGACTGAGCCTGTGCTCCTGAGCGTACCTTGGAGCGTCGCCGGAGCCGGTAAGGAGAGGTAGATCGAGCTGTTCCGCCAGCTCTCTTACGAACTTCAGGTCAAGGTCGGCTTCCGCGCCGCGGATACCGTGGTGGAAATGCGCCACCGAAAGCACAATGCTCAGATCGCCTCGCAGCGCCGTCAGCCCGTGCAGAAGCGCCACGGAATCCGCGCCGCCGGAAACTGCCACGGCCACGCGTTCTCCGGCATGGAATAGCCGCCGCTCCCGCACCGCTTTTTCCAGACGTTCCATCAATGCAAAAACCCGCTATTTTACGATTGTGAAATAATTCCTCCCTATATGTACAGCCAGCGTCTCCTGCCTTCCGTGTTTCGCCGTGTGGGCGTCAGCGTCCTTCTGGGATTCGCAATCTTTGTTCTGGGAGTGCTGCTGGAAAAAATCGTGGATCGATATGGCATCACCGGCCTCAGCGCGCTCCTGGATGATGTCCTGATCGGTATTCTTGCCGGCCTCGTGGTGTTTACCTATGAGCAGTGGCGCTACCGTACCATGCTGGAAAAGCTCAGGGTCATCGCGGCCATGAACCATCACGTGCGCAACGCGCTTCAGGCCATCATGTACGTTCCCTATACCAGCGAGCAGATGGAGCAGGCGCGCGTGATCCAGGATTCCGTCAAGCGCATAGACTGGGCCCTGCGCGAGGTGCTCCCCGCCAACTCCGTTGACGCCGCCCCGCCTGACCATGAGTCTGTTGCCACATCGGCCCGGCGCGACTGACCCGCCCACTCTTTCTCAGCAAAGTTGTTATACTTTTGACCCTTGATGAAGGTGATTGCAATCATTCCCGCCGCCGGGCTTGGCACGCGCATGGCGCCTCCCGGAAAGAAAGGACTGCCTTCCAAGCAGTTCTTCGAAATCAATGGCACCCCCATCCTGATTCACACGCTGCGTGTCTTCGCCCGCAACAACCAGGTTACCCACATTGTGGTGGCTTTGCGCCGGAATGAGATGGAGCAGTTCAGCCGCACTCTGGAAAAGGAAAAGCTCGCAGCCAAGGTGGAACTGGTGGAAGGCGGCGAGCATCGCCAGGATTCCGTGGCCAACGCCGTGGCCAGCCTGAAGGCGGCCAATGACGACATTGTTTTGGTCCACGATGCGGTGCGGCCGTTCGTGGATGACGAAATCATTGCCAGCGTGATCCGCGAAGTGGAAAAGCACGGCGCCGCCATCGCCGGCCTGCCTGCCGTGGACACCATCAAGCAGGTGGAACGCGCCGCCGAAGGGGCCATCATCACCTCAACCATTCCGCGTGAACGCGTGGTCCAGGCGCAGACCCCGCAGGGCTTCCGCTATGAGTTGATCAAGCGCGCGTTTGACAGCGCGCTGGCGGATGGCTTCACCGGCACCGATGAGGCATCGCTGGTCGAGCGTCTGGGAGAGAACGTCTGGGTGGTCATGGGATCGGCGCGGAACATCAAGATCACCACGCCGGCGGACATGGAACTTGCGGAATTCCTGTTGGCCCAGGCTCGATCCAAAACTAGCAACCTCGCGGGATGAAAACCATACCGCTGATGTCACGAAAACAATTCAAATCCCGGCGTGCTGGAGCCCTCAAATTGAATCTTTGCAGATTATTTTCATCAGCGTCCTTCAGCGGTAAGGTTTTCTTATGAGAATTGGATACGGCTGGGACTCCCATGAGTTTCAAGAGGGCGTCCCTTTGAAGATCGGTGGAGTTGAATTGCCGCACACCCATGGCCTTGCCGGCCACTCTGACGGCGACGTGCTCTTGCATGCCATTACCGACGCATTACTCGGAGCGGTGGCCGCCGGCGACATCGGCAGTTACTTTCCTCCCACTGATCCCAGGTGGAAGGGCGCAGACTCGGCCATCTTTCTGGAAGAAGCCCTCCGGCAGGTGCGCAAGGCGGGATATTCCATCGCCAATGTTGATTCCACCCTGATCCTGGCTGCGCCGAAAATCGTGCCCCATGCAAAGAAAATTCAGGCTCGGGTGGCTGAGCTGCTGGGCGTAAAGCCCGATCAGGTCGGCATCAAGGCCAAAACGCCGGAAGGCATGGGCACGGACAACGCCGCCATCGCGCATGTGGCAGTGCTGCTGGAGCTCTCAACACGATAAGCCTTATCGGGATACTTTGAAACGCAGACGGGGAATCAGCGCCTCGCAAACTCTTGCGTCCGCTCTTCTTTCCCCTCGGTGCTTTCAATCGCACGTTGCTTGTTCCCCGCCAGAATAGCTGCTAACCTTGCTCGTTCCGGAACGTCAACTCTCCTTTGGCGGACTCTATGAAGAAACTCTCCCTGCTTGCCTCTTCCTTGTTTTTCGCGCTTTTCGCAACCATCGCCGCCCATGCCGGCGGCCCGCTGCTGCTGCAGCATCCAACCGTTTCCCAATCGCAGATCGCGTTTGCCTATGCCGGCGATCTCTGGACCGTCTCGCGCGAAGGCGGCGATGCTCATCTGCTGACCAGCGGTGAAGGCGCCAAGGACGGCCCCGTATTCTCCCCCGACGGCAGCATGATTGCCTTCACCGGCGATTATGACGGCAACGTGGACGTGTATGTCATGCCGGCGACCGGCGGTGTGCCCAGGCGGCTTACGTATCATCCGGGAGTTGATGAGGTCGTGGGATGGACGCCCGACGGCAAGCAGGTCCTGTTCCGCTCCGCGCGCAACAGCTACTCCCGCTTTGACCGGCTGTTCACCGTCCCGCTCCAGGGCGGCCTGCCGCATGAGTTGCCGCTGCCCATGGCTGAGTTCGGATCGTTCTCCCCGGACGGCAAACACATCGCCTATGTCCCCACGGACAACAATCGCCGGCTGTCGGCCATCGGCTGGAAGCGCTACCGCGGCGGCAAGGCTTCGCACATCTGGATTGCCAACCTCAAGAACTACGAAATCGAAAAAGTCCCGCGTGACACCTCCAATGACGGCACGCCCATGTGGGTGGGCAATAAGGTCTATTTTCTTTCCGACCGCAATGGCCCCTTCAGCCTTTATTCCTACGATCTGAAAACCAAGAAAGTGGAAACCGTTCTCCCCGAGAATGCGGACATCAAGTCGGCTTCGGCGGGGCCGGGCGCGATTGTCTACGAACAGTTCGGTTCGCTCGGCCTGTACGATCTGGCCACCGGCAAAGCGAAGACGCTGGCCATCAAAGTCGCCGCTGAT
>DATIWA010000115.1:0-3856 GCA_035465515.1 Candidatus Limnocylindrales bacterium
CCTGGAGCGGCTGGGCAACGTGTACCAGGAAGGCGGTAAAACACAGGCAGCGCTGGATGCATTCCACAAAATGACCGAACTCGGTGGTGAAGAAGCTTCCCGCGGTTACCAGGAGATGATTGATCTCTATCGCGAGCAGAAGCAGTGGCCGGACGCAACCCGCGTGGCGGAGGAAGGGGTCAAGAAGCTGCCCGACGACAAGGTCCTCAAGCTTGCCCTGGCCATGCAGCTGGCGGACGAAGGCAAGGCCAATGAGGGAGTCCAGCTCGCACGCTCCGTGCTGAAGGGCGGACCGGAAAACCGCGATACCTACATCCGCGTGGCGCAGATTTATTCCCGGCTGAAGCGCTGGAAAGAGGCCGAGGACGCTGTCAACCAGGCGGAAAAGCTCTCGACGCGGACGGAAGAAAAAGAGACGGCGCAGTTCATGCTTGGCTCGATCTACGAGCGGCAAAAAAAGTATGAGCAGGCCGAGCACGCATTCCGCCAGGTGCTGGCGATGGATCCGAACAACAGCCAGACGCTGAATTATCTTGGCTACATGATGGCCGACCAGAACAAGCATCTGGAAGAGGCGCTCAGTATGATCAAGCGGGCGCTGGAACTGGATCCGCAGAATCCCGCTTACATGGATTCGCTGGGTTGGGCGTATTTCCGGACCGGAAAATACGACCAGGCGGAGGACAATCTGCGCCGTGCCGCCCAGCGTACTCCGTACGACGCGACAATCCAGGACCATCTGGGCGAGCTGTACGCCAGGACCGGCAAGCTGAAGCAGGCGGCCATGCACTGGGAGCGCGCCTTGAATGAATGGAACAGGTCAGCGCCCGCCGATGTTGATCAGCAGGACGTGGCCCGCGTGCAAAAGAAGCTTGAGAGCACCAAGGTGAAGCTGGCGCAGCAACAGCAGCAGCCAAAATAGGCCCACCAGTTCAGTACGCAGCAATCAGCCCCTGAGCATTCCGCCTGGCCTGAGCGGCATGCCGGGGGCAGGCTTTTTGGCGATCAGAGTGGGAGCGCGAAGACGTATGGGACTGGGCGCCGGCGGCCTCCCCGGATGCTGACTGCGGGGGGTTAATCAGCTAGACTCAAATCATGCTTGCCCCATATGCGTTGCGGCCAGAGGACAGCCGCGGCCGCCGCTACCCCGAGCCGGCCCATCCTTACCGCAGCGATTTTCAGCGCGACCGTGATCGCGTGGTGCATTCGCGCGCTTTTCGCCGCCTGGAAAACAAGACCC
This sequence comes from Candidatus Limnocylindrales bacterium, assembly GCA_035465515.1. GTDB lineage: Bacteria > Acidobacteriota > Terriglobia > Terriglobales > Acidobacteriaceae > Angelobacter. The sequence continues at coordinate 1,241 of DATIWA010000115.1, forward strand.
AGGTCTTTTCGAGAAGGTACTCCGATCATTTTCGGAACCGCCTGACCCACACCATTGAAGTTGCCCAGATTTCCCGCACCATTGCCACCGAGTTGGGATTGAATGAAGAGCTGGTGGAAGCGCTGGCCCTGGTGCATGACGTGGGGCATCCGCCGTTTGGCCATGCCGGGGAGCGCATGCTGAACGAAATCATGCAGCGGCACGGCGATCTTTTTGACCATAACCTGCATGCCCTTCGCATCGTAGAGCAGTTCGAACAGCGCTACGCCGGTTTTCCCGGCCTCAACCTCACGTTTGAAGTCCGCGAGGGCATCGTGAAGCACTCCCGCGACTACGATGCAAGCGCATTTCCTCAGCTTGCCGAGTACATGCTGGACCGGCGGCCCACGCTCGAAGCCCAGCTCATCGACCTGACCGACGAGATCGCCTACAGCACGGCTGACGTGGACGATGGCGTGGAAGCTCTGATTCTCACCCACGAGCAGGTGAGAAGCGAAGTGCCGATCTTCGCCGAGCTTTATGCAGAGGTCGAACGGCTCTATCCCCAGGCGCGCAACAAAGAGAAACTGATATTCAATGAGGCGCTTAAGCGCGTGCTGGACCGCCTGGTGAGCGACCTGATTGAGCACACGCGCAGGCAGATCGAGTCAGCCGGAGTGGATTCAGCGGACGCCGTCCGCCGGCATCCGCAGCGCCTTGTTGCTTTCAGTCCCGATGTTGAAAGGCAGCGCAGGCAGCTTAAGGATTTTCTATATGCCAACGTCTATTTCAGCCCGGTGATCAAGGCCGACAAAGAGCAGGGAGAGCAGGTGATCAGTGGACTGTTTGAATTCTTCATGCATTCGCCGGCAGAACTCCCTCCCGCCTACCAGGAGAAAATACAGCAGGAACCGCTGCACCGGATTGTGTGCGATTACATTGCCGGCATGACCGACAACTACGTCCAGCAGCAGCACCGCAGATTTTGCCCGGAACCCGACATGGCCGGAAGCTGAAACACGTTCCTCAACTGGCCTTAATTTGCAATTTGTCGAATCGAGAGATTCTGCCTTGGTTTTGAGGCACTCTGCCGAGTGTCTCGGGCTAAGGCCCTAATTTTTGCGCAGCCCGGGCAGGCAAAAATTACCCGGTGGCCTGAAGCCGGCTCAAAGGTGTATTCGTATATTGTTGAAAATACAAGCTTAAATTTGCCCCAGATAAGCAGCAGTTTGGCAATTGGAATGTATTAGAGAATGGCGTAGCGTTAGCGCGCACGGGGGTGGGCTTGCACCCTGTCTTGAGGCTGCCCCGATGCGATCAACCCCCGGTTCGGAGGATTTTCCGCAATGAAGATGTCTTATGTATTGTCGCTCTCGCTGGCCGCGGCCCTGGCAATTCCCGCCGTAGCGCAGCAGAACCAGTCCAATCAGCAGGACCAGCAGCAGACGCAGGCCCAGGCCGCCGATCAGCAGCAGAACGCGACCGGCAAAGAGCCGTTGAAGTATGAGCGTCATGAAGGTTTCTGGGGCCACATGAACCCCTTTGCCCGGAAGAAGTACGTGAATCGGCAGCTTGATCCCATTCGCGGCCGCGTCAATGAGCTGGATGAACTGACGGCCAAGAATGCCAAGATGATCGCTGACGTGGATTCACGCGCCACGGAAGGCATCCGCAACGCCATGACCAAGGCCAATGATGCTGACGCCCATGCGGTGGACGCGGGCAACCGCGCCAACCAGGCGGAGCAGACGGCCCAGACGGCCCACACCCGCATCAACGGGGTGGAGCAGACGGTCAGCAAGCTTGACCAGTATCAGCCGGTCACCCAGGCGGAAATCCGTTTCCGTCCCGGACAGTCCGCTCTCAGCCAGAACGCCAAAGACGCTCTGGACCAGATGGCTACCACGCTGAAAGGCCAGAAAGGCTACATTGTCGAGGTCGAAGGTTTCTCCCCCGGCTCCGGCAACACCGCGATTGAAAATTCGCGCGAAATGGCCCAGATGGTGGTTCGTTATCTGGTGCTGAACCACAACGTGCCTCTGTACCGCGTTTACACCGTTGGTATGGGCAATGCTCCGCTTCAGGCGGAAGGCGGCAAGATGAAGCGCGCCCGCGGCGGCCGCGTGGAAATCAGCCTGCTCAAGAACAGCCTGAGCGATATGGCAGCCATGAACGAAGGCGCCGCGGCAGGCACGCAGCAGGCCCCGGCGCAGACGGAAAAACCGGAAACTCCGGCCACCAATCCGGAGAAGCCTCCGCAACAGTAAGCCGGTACGCGCGGTAACGCAGAAAATATCATCCTCACAAACTCAATGACCATTTCTCCCCTCCCGTCGCAAGGCCGGAGGGGAGAGTTTTTTGCCTTCATCGTTGGCTAGGTCCTCCAAATCGCAGCGGGCAGATCGCACTTGGGAGCGGGCAAAGCCGTTGAGACACGGCGCCCCACAGTGGCGAGTTTTTCTTGCCACCCTTCCCGAACCCGCCTAAGATTCTTACCCTTGATCCGGCAGTTCATGCTTATTCCGTTACGTTACGCCCGATTGTGGTTCTGCTGGCTGCTGGCGGGCAGTCTTGCCCTGATCTGGACCCCGCGGCTGCAAGGCCAGCCGAGTCCAAAATCGCGTTCTGTGGCCGAAG